>CAYLSR010000005.1:0-17590 GCA_964385855.1 uncultured Mogibacterium sp. | reverse complement strand
AGCGCGCCGTCTGAAACCGTATCCTGATTCTTCCGGCCGTCCGGTGTCGCGTTGCACGCCTTGCCATGCAGTACCTGTGTGGTGACGGACAGTGTGCTCGGCTGCCATGTGGAGCCGTCGCCGATCCAGCTCTTGACCTTCGTCGCCGCATCGGACCACGCGTTGTAGAGGTCGCGCAGAATCAGATCGACGTAGTCGTCGTCATTGCCGTACTTCGGCGCGTCGAGCAGAGCCTTGCGGATCTTGTCATAGCCTTCGTAATTCGCGCGGATCGCCTCCATCATTTCCTTGGTGGTGAAGCGCTTCTCCTCGAAGATGTTCTTCTTGATCGCTGCCAGGCTGTTTGCCACGTTGACCATGCCGCAGGTGATGACGTACGCGGAGTCGCTGTAGCGGCAGCCGCCTTCGTACGCGTGCTTGCCCTTCTCCAGGCAGTCGTTGAGCAGCGCGGACATGATCGGATGTACCAGACCGATATTGTTATGCACCAGCATGATGGTGTTCCAGTACTTCTCCTCGCGGTCTACGATGAGATCCATGAGGCGGACGTACTCATTAAACATCTCTTCATACGTCGCGGTCTCAAAATCGATCTTGCTGTCGATGATCTTGTCGCCGGTCAGCGGATTGACGCCGTTGTGCATCATCAGCTCAAAGATCTTGAGGTTATTGGTATGCGGTACCGCGTACATCGGCATTCTGTCACCGCACATCTGCATGTCTACGCAGCCGCACGGCGCCCAGTTGCGGGCATCTTCGATCGGCGCGTTGCTGCGCTCGGTGAAGCGCTTGATCGCGACGTTGTCGCTGAACAGCGCCGGATAGCCGCTTCCTGCCTTGATGCAGTCGATGACGGCCTTCTTGAAGTCCATGGACATCTCGTCGCACCAGCGTACCGACAGCGTCGGCTGCCATGTCTTGACGTTGATGCCTGCCTGCAGGACCAGTCTCGAGATCTCGTTATCCGCCGCTTTGCCCTGCGCGTCCACACCGCCGAGCGTCATATTCTGGTAAATGCTGCCGCCGAGGTAGGATTCCGTGAACGTCGCGTGCGCTCTCGTCAGCTCTGTGCACTTGATGCGCAGCAGCTCCAGATATTCGAGTACCTCTTCGTCCGTGATCTTGCCTGCGTTCTTCTCATTAAGATACGGCCGGTACATGTACTGGTCGAAACGGCCCGGGGACATCCCTCTGCCGTTCAGCTCGATGAACATGATGAGGTGCATGAACCAGAAGGACTGGATCGCCTCGCGGAACGTATCCGCCGGCTTTGCCGGAACTTTCCGGCAGATCTCAGCGATCTCGAGAAGCTCTGCTTTGCGCTTCGCGTCGCTGCACTCCGCTGCCAGCCTCTCCGCTTCCGCTGCATAGTTCTCCGCGAAGCAGATCACGCCTTCCAGCGCCAGGATCGTGCCTTTGTAGAAATTGTATTTGTCGTAATCTTCCTGCGTCTGGATATCTCCGAGTTCTTTCAGCTTCTTCTGACAGAACGCGATCATGCTCTCGACACCTTCATCGATCACTTTGCCGTAATCGACGAGCGTCCGGCCTTCCGGCACGTCGTACATGAACCGCAGGAATACCAGCTGTGCCATCCATTTCTGAACGGTATCGTAATCCGCCATCGTCTCCTGCAGGCACGCTTCCGCCTGGGACCGCCAGTCCTTGCCTTCCCAGAATCTCGCGAGCTCCAGGATCTTCGCGCTGTCTTCCGGATAGATCCGGTAGATGCCGAGGCGCTCGCCGTCCTTCTTCTGGAGGGACCCCTCCATGTAACGTTCTTCTTCGCGCTTGATCTGCTTGAAGCCCTCCAGCATCCAGGTCTCGTATTCCGGATAGACCTGCGTGCCGAGGAAGTACTTCGACTGGCTGCCGACGATCAGCTCCCCGTCCCAGATGACCGGCGTCATCTTGGAGAGGACCTCCTTCATCGCGCCGCCCGCCCGCAGGTAGACCGGCTCATCCCAGTGTTCGCGGATGTAGTCCGTGTACAGCTCAGCGCGCTCGGAATCGATGTAGGCTTCCTTGGTCAGGAGCTCTTCATACCGGAACGCGACGCGGTCCGTCGACGGACTGCCGTTCACTTCGCGCGGAATGATCTTCTCTTTCTTTTTAGCCATCCTAACCTCCTGTTTTTAAATGATCAACGTTCTTTACAGCCCCGCGTGATCAGGCAGTCTCTTCGCCCAATCCTTGTGGGTGCCGCGGCCGTCCCAGACGCAGTCGCCGGTCTCTTCGTCGAACATCCGGATGACCTGCTTCTTGGACGGGCAGTGTCCCATGCACCAGCCGCAGCCGTTGCAGATGTCCGGATCGACGTGCGGAGCGCCTTCCGCGTCGGCCTTGATCGCGCCGTACGGGCACAGCTTCTCGCAGACGCCGCACTTGGTGCAGTTCTCGAGATCGAAGTGCGGCAGGATCGGGGTCTTGTGCGACATCCAGTTTTCCTTCGGCCAGTCACGGACATAGCCGAACTGATCGACGACGCAGCCCTGGAAGTCCGCGATGGTCTTGTAGCCCTTGCGGTCCATGAACGCATCCATGCCGTCGATGCAGTCCTTGAGGACGCCGACGCCGCGCGAGTAGACCGCGGAGCAGAGTCCTACGATGGACGCGCCCGCCATGAGGTAACGGATGCAGTCATCCCAGGTGAAGATGCCGCCGACGCCGCAGACCGGGTAACCCTTGAGGGTCGCGGTGGTCTCGAGCATCTTGGCCAGCGAGAAGATCTGCCACGGTCTGCCCATCAGGCCGCCGACCGCGTACGGGCCGCCGTAGAAAGTAGCGGTCTCGTGGTCGATCCAGGTGCCGTAAAATGCGTTGTTGGCCGTGATCGCAGCGCAGCCGGAGCGCTCGATCGCCTTGGAGACGATCGCCTGATCGACGCACTGCGGGGTACATTTGAAGATGACCGGGATCTTGACCGCGTCTACCGCAGCCTTGCCGCAGGCATACGCCTTGACCGGATCCATCGCCTGCGGAGCGCCGCAGTCCGCTTCCTCTACGGTCGCGCCGAACGTCGCGTGCGGGCCGCCGGTGTCGAGCTCGATTGCGTCGACGCCGATGCTCTCCATGTCTCTGCAGACGCGCGCCCACTTCTTCGGATCTTCACCCGCCGTCGCGACGGAGCCGATGAACATGACGCCGTTGTCGTGGCACAGCTTGACCAGCTTCGGGCCTTCATCTTCGAGGAACTGCTCATAAGGCATGTTGTGGAACATCTGCGAGCAGACCCACGCGTCCTTCATGTCCGGACCGAACTGCCTCAGGCTGTAGAAGTAAGGACGCGGCCAGTGATGCGGGCCGTCGATGTCGTGTACGGTCTTGCTGGTCAGCCAGCCGATGCCCTGATCGATGACTCTCTTGGCGTACGCGACCTCGCCGCCGAAGTCACAGGACGAAACGCCGACCGGATTCTTCAGTTCAAATCCCAGAAAATTGGTTCTTAAATCTGCCATCTTTTTCCTCCTTTTACTCCTTAACGATATCCATTGAAATAAGTAATACCTCTTACATCATCCGGCCGATCCCGACCGGAATTCCAAACGCTTCTGCCGCCTGCTTCGCCGCCTGCACTTCCTCCTCCGTCGGCTCCTCCAGCCGGCCGTACGGCGAGCGCAGTCCGAGGAAGTGGTACTTTCCCTTCCCGAGCGTGTGCAGCGGGTTCAGATCCATGGCGATGGCCCCGAGCTCCGACGCGAACCGCGCAGTCTCGCGGATGTTGTCCACATCGCTGTTGACGCCCCGGATCAGCGGGACCGAGATCCTCGTCGGCACCTTCGGGATGATCCGCCGGGCGTTCTCCAGGATCTTCTCGTTGGAGACGCCGGTCCACTGCCGGTGCTTCTCCGGATCCATCACCTTGAGGTCCAGGAGGACCATGTCCGTGTACTTCAGGATCTCCTCCAGCATCGCCGGGTCGCCGAGGCCCGTCGTATCCAGCACGGTCCCGATGCCCTGCTCCCTGCAGCGCCGGAAGATCTCCAGCACGAACGGCGCGCTCATCAGCGGTTCTCCGCCGCTGATCGTGACGCCCCCGTCCTCGCCGTAAAAGCACTCATCCCGCAGGATCACCTTCATCAGCTCGTCTACAGTATACCACTTTCCCGAAATGCGAAAGGCATCATGCAGGCAAACTTCTAAACACTTCATGCAGCGGGTGCACTTCTTCCGGTCGATGCGGAACATCGAATGCCGGTTGCCCCGGATCGCCTGCTCCGGGCAGACGGCCTCGCAGGCGCCGCACTCGAAGCAGCGGTTCGGCATGTACATCAGCATCTGTTCCTTGACGAAGGTCTCCGGATTGGAGCACCATTTGCAGCGAAGCGGGCAACCCTTCAGGAAGACGGAAGTCCGGATCCCGGGCCCGTCCTTGGTCGAAAAATTGGTGATCTCAGACACCAGACACCGGTCTTCAGTCATCTCATCCCCCTCCTTCCCCGCTCAGGCCGGGTCTGCGGCCACAATTGCTAACAGCTCAATTTAATTATTTCAATGGAACCGTTTCAATTCAATATGTTAAGAAGATATCTGGAATAAATTGCACTTTTGCGCATTCGGACTGAAAACTTTTTGAATTCTGAACTTTTATGGAAAACAACTGCTGTGCTATAATAAATGATAACCTGTGAAAGGAGGTCCGAACATGCTTACGGTATCCGAACTGCTGACGCGCGTGCCGTTCAATCAGGCGGAGCTGCTGACCGGCCGCGGCCCCTTCCCGCAGGAAGTGCGCGGGATCACCCTGGCGGACCGGGATATGCCCGCTTCGTATTATGAACACAAGGTCGTCCTGAGTTCCTGCCGGCTGTTCCGGCAGATGCTCGCGGACAAGGTGGATCTCAAGACGCAGTTCCCGGAATGGCAGGCTGCCGTGCTTTTCGTGCGCGGCGGGCGCCGGGAGGATCTGCCGGCCGCCTTTCTGGCGGAGGCGGAAGCCGCCAATTTCCCGATCCTCCTGATTCGGCCGGAGATCGACTACGACCAGATCATCCACGCCGTCTGCTTCGAACTCTTCCGCAACGAGGGCTACAACACCGGCCTGTCCTTTGAAGAGAACTTCCTCCAGGAGCTGGTCGCCTCCAAGCAGGATAAGACCACCTACAAAAGGCGCGGTGCCATGCTCGGGCTCCGCCGCGACGAGCTGCTCTGCGCGCTGCTGCTCCAGCCGGGCAAGGAGGTCAGCGCCGCCGAGGTCTGCGAGTACTGCACCCGGATGTTCCGCCGGAAGGTCTTCGCGCTGACCAAGAACGAGCGGATCCTGCTGGCGCTCCGGATGACGACGGCGAACTGCAGCAAGAACACCGCGATCCTCGCCGCGAAGGGCTTCCTGGTAGCGCTTTCGTCCGCCTTCCCGAACACGACGTTCCGGATGGGGATCGGACGGTGCTACGACGACCTCTCGGATTTCGGCAAGAGCTTCTCGGACGCCTGCTGCGCCCTCAGCTTCAGCATGATCATGCGCAACCGCAACGAGATCTCGCACTTCGACGACCTCGGCGTCTACCGGATCCTCTTTGACTACAAGAACCGGCGGGAGCTGTTCGCCCTCTATCAGGACACGATCGGCACCATCCGGGACTACGACCGTAAAAACCAGACGGAATACCTCAAGACCATCCGGACATACTTCCAGGAGAACTACTCGATCAACAACACGGCCAAGAAGCTCTATACGCACTACAACACCATCGTCAACCGCTTCCAGAAGATCCAGACGCTGTTCAACATCGACATGTACGACGAGAGCGAGCGCATCAACCTCTACGTCTGTCTGGTCGCGGCGGATTCCCAGAAGCTCTGGAACACGTACTGAATGACAGAGGGACGGTTCTTTTGTCAGCTTTCGAATGACAGGGGGATGGTTCTTTTGTCAGCTTTCAAGATCTTTCAATATGATAAGGGGGGAAACGGAACAGCCGTTTCCCCTCTCACGGTTTTTTGTCTTATTTGACGATGATCTCGCCCTCAACGGTTCCGTTGATGCCTGCTGCGTTACATTCATCGGTATCGATGTGCATCAGAGGCTCACAGTCGTTGATGCGGATGACGACGTCATCGAAGATCAGGGAGCGGTCATCGCTGACGACCTTGACCTGAACGATGTCGTTCTTCTTCACGCCGAGCTCTTCCGCGTACTGCGGACCCATGTGAATGTGGCGCTTCGCGATGATCGCGCCTTCTTCCGCGTCATACTCGCCGGCATCGCCGATGATCTTGATCGGGGCGCTGCCCTTGGTGTCGCCGGAGATCCGGATCGGCGCGTCGACGCCGAGCTTTCTGGCATCGGTCTTCGCCAACTCGATCTGAAGCGGACGATACGGTCCGAGGATCGCGACACGCTTGAACTCGCCCTTCGGGCCGACTAAGGTAACTCTCTTGACATCAACGAATCCGCCGCCGCCGGACAGCTCCTTGACCGGAGTCATTTCAGCGTCTTCGCCGAACAGGATCTTGTAGACATCCTGAGGCAGGTGCACGTGGCGGGCAGATGTTTCAATACTGGTTTTCATTTTACGGGTCTCCTTTCTGGTACTGTCTCAAGTTTATATCCCTGCTATTCTTTTGTCAATATCCAAACGGTCCGGGATGTCAACCTCGGCAGGCAGCGCGGTTCGCATTTCTTCGCACAAATGCGCGCAGGATATTTGTGCACGGTCGAAAATATGATATGATTATTCTGTAACGATAACAGAGAGCGTTATTTAAGGAGGGTTATTATGGATTTCAGAGATCTCATTCAGGAAAGGAAGAGCATCCGCGCCTACCTTGACGAACCGGTCAGTCGCGAGGCGATCGAAGCCTTGCTGACCGAGGCAAAGCGCGCACCTTCCTGGAAGAACTGGCAGGCTTCCCGCTGCTACGTCGTCGAATCGCCGGAGATGCTGGCGACCTTCCGGGAGAAGGTGCTTCCGCCTTTCAACCAGAAGAGCTCCGCAAACGCGGTGCTCATCGTCACGACTTACGTGAAGAACGTCGTCGGATTCACGGACGGCGAACCGAACAACGAGGTCGGAAACGGCTGGGGTGCCTATGACCTCGGCCTGCACGACGCATTCCTCATCCTCGCCGCCCGGAACGCCGGCTACGACACGCTGATCATGGGGATCCGCGACGCGGCCGCTGCACGCGAGCTGCTCGGCATCCCGGAGGAAGAAGAAGTCATGTCCGTCATCGCGCTCGGCGTCAGGGACAGCTCTGTCGAGCCGAGGAACCGCGACCGGAAGGATCTGTCGGAAACCGTAAAATTCTTTTAATCACTAAGCAGCAGGGGCCTGCCCGTCAGGTACCGGCTCTGAAAGGACAGGACATGTTATTCAACTATCTGCTTTTGGATCCCATCTGGTGGATCGTACCGTGGATCCTGCAGGCCATCGGCTACAGCGGGATCCTGCGCAAACTCGAACTGCCGCGCTGGCAGGCGGTCATCCCGGTCCTCGCGGAGCGGGCGATCACGCAGGTGATGTATCCGCGCATGCGGACGTTCTACCGGCCGTTCATCCTGTCGGCGATCTTTCTGATCGGTGCAGCCTATCTGGGGCCTTCCAACGGTACCGGCCTGATCTACCGGGTCATCGCATTCGTGATCTACGGGATCTTCCTGATCCGCCTGTACCGCAGACTGTGTCACAGCTTTGGCAAAGGACATCTCTTCACGATCCTGACGATCCTGCTGCCGCCGGTCTTCCTGCTGATCCTCGGCAGGGGCAGCGCGGAATACATCAATCCGCCGAAAGCGAGACCGATGCCGGTCCGCAGCAAGGCCTCGCGCAATCTGCGCAGAGCCGGTCTGGTCGCGATCTCCGCCGCGGAGGTCCTCGTGATTGCCGGCGCGGTCGGATTATATACGGTCCGCACCCTGCCGCCGCGGCTGCTGGTGCGCACCATTCTGCAGGACAACTGGAAGCAGTCGGAAGGGATCGAAGCGACCGGAGACATCGTCACCCGGGACGAAACGATGGGCGCCGACGCGGCCGCCATCGCGGACCTGCCGGTCAGCCGCGAGCACTTCTATCCGGATCACTCGCAGGATGAATCGGTCGTCGTCATGGAGTACATCATCGGCTCCAATCTGGAGGACGGAACCGGACTCGCTTCCTTCAACATCCGGCAGATGCAGGATGCCACGAAGCAGGGCGACGGTCTGACCTTTGTGGTGCAGGCCGGCGGCTCCGGCCGGTGGTTCACGAGCGGTGTCAAGGACAATTCCTACGGCCGGTACTCCATCCGGGACGGCAAGATCGAGAAAGCCCTCGACCTCAGCGACGACACGGAGATGTCCAGACCGGAACCGCTCGCGGACTTCATCTCCTGGACACATGAAAACTATCCGGCAGACCGCTACATGCTGGTCCTGTGGGATCACGGTGGCGGCCTCAGCTCCGGCTACGGGCAGGACATGATCAACGTCCGGAGGGACAACACCTACGGCACCATGCTCGTTTCGGAATTCGTCGACGCCCTCAAGACGGCCGATGTGAAGTTCGACCTGATCGGCTTCGACGCGTGCCTGATGCAGGACATTGAGATCTGCTCCGCGCTCGAGCCGTATGCGGATTACTACCTGGCCTCCGAGGAAGTCGAATCCGGTTTCGGCTGGTACTACACCTGCGGCTTCGGGCAGCTGGCGCAAAATCCGGGCATGAGCACGGAGGACTTCGGCACGGCGATGGTCGCGTCCTTCGACCCGTACAACACCGCCCTCTCCACCGACGGGCAGACGCCGGATACAGGTTCCACGCTCGCGCTGGTCGACCTGACGCTCGCGCGGCCTGCGTACCAGCAGCTCGCGGCGTTCTTCCGGGATGCCCGGACGGCCGTCCGCGACGATTCCGGCAGCTATGCCGACATCTCGCTGTCCGCGATGAACGCCTACACGTTCTACAGCCAGGAACAGATCGACCTGATCCACTTCCTGACGCTGCTGGATCAGCTGGATTACAAGAACGAGATCTGCTCGCAGCAGGAGCTGGACGATCTCATCCGCGCGGTCCGCGCCTGTGTGATCTGCCGTAACGGCAACTCCGCGGAAGGCATCAACGGCATGGCCGTCACCTTCCCGTATCAGGCGATCGGCAGCTACACGGATGTCAACCACGAGCTGAAGGAGCTTTCCTTCCGGTCGCAGCGGAGCCTGTACGATGACTTCTTCAGCATCATGGCGTATCAGAACAAAAAGAATCTGGAAGCCATGCCGGACGACGGCGGACTGCTGAGCCGGCTGCTCCAGCCGACGGATTATACGAAAGCGAGCTGGTACGTCAAAGGCTTCGAGGATTACGACACGCAGAAGACCTTCGTCGACATCCCGCTGACCGAAGAGGAGAACGGCTTCCGCATCGGGCTGCCGGAAAAGACCTGGAAGATCATCGCGGACTGCCAGACCATCGTCTACCAGCGGACCGAAGAGGGCCTGCGCTATCTGGGCAGC
Source organism: uncultured Mogibacterium sp. (assembly GCA_964385855.1). GTDB lineage: Bacteria > Bacillota > Clostridia > Peptostreptococcales > Anaerovoracaceae > CAYLSR01. The sequence goes on along the minus strand of CAYLSR010000005.1, from coordinate 8,160 downwards.
GACCGCCTCGGCGACTACGACGCGAACGGCCATCCGATGGTCGCCATGGACGACACCTGGGTGCACCTGAACGGGAACCTCATCAGCTACGAAGGCCAGTCGGCCCGTGAGACGGACGACGGGATCGTCTACCTCGGGACCACCCGCGCGCGCCTCAACAACGACCAGGAGATCATCCTTTACATCGAGTGGGATCCGGTCCTGATTGCGGAGGAAGACGAATCCGAGCCTGCTGCGGAAGAGCAGCCTGAGGAGCAGCCTTCCGAAAAATCCGCAGAAGGATCCGCGGAAGCCTCCGCGGAGGAGGAGCCTGCGGAGGAGCCGGAAGCGCCTGCCGCGGACCTGACGGAAGTGCCGGTCACCGGTCACATCACCGGCTACGATTACGCGGACAACGAGTCCGCCTACACCGAGAAGGGCACCCACGCCCTGCAGGCCGGCGATCAGATCGAGATCCTCTTCGACTACTACGATGACGAGGGCATCTTCATCGAGACCAGAGGCTCCGGCAAAAAGATCCGCGTCACCAAAATGGAGCGCCTCAAGGTGACGGACGATCCGCTCCCGGAATGCGACATCCTCTTCGGCGGACTGCTCAAGGACGTCTACCAGCGCGATCTCCTGACGGAGATGATCGAAGCGCATATCGACGCGCTGTAGCGTGTCGCCGGGCGCCGCAGGCGCCTGTCGGGCCCTGTCGGACGCCCATTGGGCCCTGTCGGGTGCCCGCAGGAGGAATCTGTAAATTTTTCTCATAAAAAACGGACAGTTTACCGGACAAAACAACAGAAATGTCCGGGAAGCTGTCCTTTTTTCGCTCAGAAACAGGACAGTTTCCCGGACACCGCGGTTTTCCCCGCTATTCGGATCCCCCTATTTGGACTGGTAGTCGACGCACTGCTGGCGCTCCAGGAAGAAGTGGATTCCCTGCGAGGAATCCTTCCAGCGGTCCTCCTGGAAGCCGTTCGCCGGCTCGAGCCATTTGCCGACTTCGTAGTAGAAGTCCGGGTCGACGGTCGACTGCGCCCACGTGAAGCTCTGGGTCTCGTCGATGCTCTTTATGGAGAGGACCTTGGCCTTCGAGACCCGGCCGCTCTCCAGGGTCGCCATGCAGCGCTTCGCTTCTGCCGGCACCAGGAGCATCACCACCCGGAGGTCCGTGCAGCACTTCCAGGCGACGAACGGCCCGGTCTCCGGGCACGACATCCGGTACCACTTCGTCTCGTCGTCGATGATCACCTTGTCCTGATTGATCGCGTCCTCGAGCACGGAGGCGTAGATGTTCGCGCCGGAAAAATCGATGCCCTCCATGTCCTGGAAGCGGTAGCTGCAGCCCCGCGCGCGGCAGTTCCGGAGCTTCATGCCCCGGAGGTCGTTGTCGTAAAAGGCCACGTGGTCCATCCAGGAGCACGAGAAATCCGTGCCCCGGAGGTCGCAGCCCTCGAAGGTCGCCCTCCGGAGGTCCAGGTCCCGGAGATCCCAGCCCGAAAGATCCAGTTCCCGGAACTTCGTGTACCGGAAATCCGGCTGCTCGCCCGGGCCCGCCTCGGCCCGCCGGCTCTGCAGGAGTGCCCGAAGTTCCTCCGCATCCCGGATCACCGGCTTGTCCTCCTCCGGGATCGGCACGTGCGCCTCCGCGTCCCGGAGAAAATCCTGCTCGTTCCAGCTGTAGTTCATGATCGTTCCTTTCGATTTAAGATGAGAATTCCCCGATTAGCGCATCCCGCGCTTCGCTCTCGAGGCCGGCCTGTTTCTGCGCCTCGAGGTCGCGCCGGATCGTATCTGCCTGCCCTTCGCCCTGCACGGCGATCGCCTGCAGGATGTCCCGGCTCTCCTCCGCGCGGCCGCTGTACAGGAGCGCATAGGCGCGGTTCATGTTCGCGAGCACGTTGTCCGGCTGCAGGTCCACTGCCGTCTGCCCGGCTTGAAGCGCCGCGGCGTAATTTCGCGCGTGGATCAGCTCGTAGTAGGACAGCCACGTGTAGTACTGCGCCGTGTCGTAGGTGCCGAGTTCGCGGCAGACCGGCTCGTACTGCGCGAGCCCCTGCTCGAACAGCGCCGCGGAGCGATCGTATTCGCCCGCCTTGAACGCGTTCTCCCCGGTATTGAGCAGGCTGAGCGCGTAGGATGCCCGGTCCGCGGCGGTCCCGGACTGCTCCGCGATCTCCCGGTAGAGCTCCGTCGCCTGCGTGTAGAAATCGTCGGCCTTGTCGTAGCGTCCCTGGATGTTGAACCCAAGGCCCCGGTTGTTGTACAGCTCCGCCAGCATCGCCCGGTAGCTTCGGTTCTCCTCATCCTGCGCCAGCGTTTCCGCGGCTTCGATCGCCTCGACGTAGTAGTAGTCCGCACGGCCGTACGCGCCCTGGTCCATCAGGCAGGCCGCCAGCATGGAGGCCGTCTGTACGATGTTCGCGCGGTTCTGCAGGGAATCGGTATGCTCCCGCAGCTTGGAAAACGCCTTGAAGGCATCCTCCAGCCGCGCCGTGGCCTCCTCGTAGAGCCCGGAGCGGTACAACAGGATCCCGTAGTTGTAGCTGACCAGCGCGGTGCTCTCCAGGACTTCGTCCGTCTCCTCCCGATCCGCGATCAGCGCGAGGCTCTGCTCAAACAGCTCCGCGGCCCGGTTCCCGTCCCCGAGGTTGACCGCGTTGCCGCCGGCATTGTAGTACATGCGGGCGAGCAGCAGTTCGTCCCGGTCCGGCGCGTCCTCTTCCAGGGTGATCGCAGCCTCGTAATCCGTCCCGGCTTCCTCGTAGCGGCCGCAGGCCGAAAGCAGGTTGCCCCGGTTGTTGTAGGCGGAGGCGAGCGCCGACGGACCCCGGTCGTCCCGCTTCCGGACCAGCGACTCGAAGATCCCGATCGCCTGGTCTTCCGAGCGGATGGCCTCCTCGTACTGCCCGAGGACGCTCTCCGCGTTGGCGAGCTTCTCGTAGTTGGCCGCCGCCTCAAATTCCGCGTCCTCCCGGTTCCTCGAAAGCAGGAGAATCTCGTTGATCTCCTCGGTGTTGCGCTCCAGGATGTTCCGGATGCGGCCGTACGCGCCCGGTACGTTGGTGAGCTTGTCCGGCAGGTCGTAGGTCAGCTCCCGCAGGATGCGCATGGATGCTTCCTCCCGCTGCGCCGCGATCGCGCGGTACTCCCGGGCCTGCAGCATGTAGCTCAGCGAGACTCCGGTGATGATCAGGAACATCATCGTCGCCGCGGCCGCCCGCATCCCGTTCTGATGGCTGCGGCGGAGCTTGTGCTCGCGGCGCAGCTCGCTTTCGCTGCAGCCGGCGACCGCCGCGATGACCTTGAGGAGTTCGGTCTCGGCGAGCGACATCATCTTGCGGACCGGAGAACCCGGGACGCGGATGTCCATGGTGCGGTCCGCGATGTCCGGGATCCGCTTCAGCGACGGCGGGAAGGAGGTCTCCGGGTCGCCGCTGATGAGGAGCGGATAGATCTGCTCCGCCCGGCCCAGCTCGATGAACACCGCGACTTCGCGGTCGACCCACTCCGAATCCGGCGTGTCGGTGGAGCAGATGACGATCAGGCAGTTCGCCGAATGGAGCGCCTGGTCGATCGTCTCCGTCAGGATGCGGCTGACCGCGAGCTCCTCCGTATCGCGGAACGCCCGCTGCACGCCCGTATAGCCCTTCTTTCGGAGGGTTTCCGGCAGGCGGTACCGCTCCAGCAGGTTGAAGACCTTCTGCGTGATTTCGTTATCGAGCGGCCTGTGCCGGTAGCTCAGGAAAACATCATACGACAACATCGCCGCCTCCGTTCTCCTCCGCCTCATCCTGCGCAGGCTGTTCCAGCAGTTCCGTCAGGCCCAGCTCTTCCAGAGCTTCCCGGGTCTTATCGATGGTCTCCCCGATGTAATAGAGCGCCTGTTCGTCGCCCTCAAACGCCGCCGGCAGCTCCTCCATCGTCCGGCGGGCGATCTCCACGGTGAGCTGCGTCTGCTTCTCCGCGATCTCCCCTTCCGTCCGGGCGACGTGCCCGAGGTACAGGAACAGGCCGGTCGCGCCCAGGCAGATCGAGACGATCACCGTCACCAGCGCCGTGATCGCGCGGCGCCTGCGCCTGCGGTGACGCTGCTCCAGCGCGTCCGGGTGGAGCCCCAGCACCGAAGCGACGATCCGCACCGTCTCGTAGTTCAGCATTTCCTTCCGGCGCGCCGGCGTATCCCCCCGGAGGTCGGACGCGACCGGCTCGATCCGCTCCTCCCGCTCCACGACCGTCATGTCCGGGAGGATGCGCTGCACGGTTTTTTTCTCAATAAAACTGCCCGGGAAGGCGTCCATCGGCTCTCCCCGGAGCAGGACCGCGATGATGTGGTCCGGGCCTTTGCGCGCGCGGAAATAATCCAGCCGGGCGTTGACCGCTTCATCGGTCTTCGTCTCCGGCGAACACATCACCACAAGGCACCGGGTGCGGTCGAAGCGCCCGGCGATTTCGTCATCAAAAGGAGCGTCCACCGCGTCCACAAAAATCCGGCGGTGGCTCAGCGAAGCGTCCGGCAGCACCGTTCCGGACGGCAGGCGGTAGGAACGGAGGCTGTCTGCGAGCTTCTGCGCGGCTTCCGCGTCTTCGCGGACCGCGATGATACAGATATCATACTCCTCCACGCGCGCCTCCTGCCCGTCCGAGCATCTCCCATGCGTAGTCGTCTTTGCGCTGTTCCTCCTCCGGCAGTTCCTCATACGGAATCAGCAGCGGATGGAGGCGCATCGCGTTATCTCGCTCTGAAGCATACTTCCAGTTGTACATCCGGTGGAACCGGACCCAGCGCCGGTGCTCGATCTCCCGGCACGCCTCCCGCGTCAGCGGAGTGCCCGCCAGAAACCGCTCATGCGCCCTGCGGCAGACCTCCTCCGTCAGCTCCGTCAGCGACTCGTCCTGCAGGAGCAGCCGTGCCTTGACGATCAGGTGGTCGGCCGCCGCGATGTTGGACTGCCTCAGCGCCTCGCTGAGGTCCCGCCAGGCCGTCGGCGCCTTGGAACCTTCATTGTAGATGTCGTTGAGCCGGATGGCCCGGCGGTTCAGGGCATCCTTCATGACGAATTCCGGCGTGCAGCAGGCCTCCCGGGTCCCGAAGCAGCGCAGCCCCGGCACCGGCTCCGTCAGCCGCACGTGGATCTCGCCGCGGACCGCGAACCAGCGGCGCAGCTGCTCCGCGGTCTCGAGGTTATCACGATCTTCATCCGCGCAGAGCACGATGCGGTCCGCCCGGCGCAGGAGCTCCGGCTCCGCCGTCCAGCTCCCCTCGTACAGAACCAGACTGTCCCCGGCGGACGCCCCCGGCATCAGATCGCGGACGATCTCCGGGTGCAGCGCCGCGAAGCGCTCTGTCTCCCCGAATACATGGTATTCGATCCGGCGGCTCTTTTCAAAGATGTTCGTCAGAAGCGCCCGCTCCAAAAGCGCGCGGCCCGTTTCGCCGCAGCCGATGAGGACGAGGCAGTGCTCCGACGCGTGCAGCGGATGGTCTTTCCAGTAGCTCCGGCTCACCATCTCCGACGGGCCGGTCAGGTGCAGTGCCTCCGGCAGCCGGTCTGCCGTATAGTCCGTCAGGCAGTAGGTCGTGATCCCCCGTTCGGACGTCCGGAGCGCCTGGGTGTAGTTCTCAGCGTTTTCCGGATCCAGATAGAAGCAGGCGAAGCCCTCCGCACGCCCTCGGATCCGGAGGAGCTCCTCCGGGCCGGCATCGATGCAGATTGCGCGCGCCCCCTCCGGGACGCTGCTTTCACCCGGGAAGATCAGCAGCCCGTCCGGCTTCTCGCGGCAGAGCGCGAGCGCCATCGCGGTGGACGCCTCCCCGTCCCCGCTGAACCGGTACCACTGCCGATTGCGGGCGCGCCGCAGCCGCAGCCGCGGGATGACCTGCCGTCCGACCAGATTGAGGCCGAGCCCGATCAGCAGCGTCAGCAGCCCGATGCTGCACAGGGCAAAGATCAGCCCCAGGATCCTGCCGCCCGCGGTGACCGGCGCGAGGTCTCCGTATCCGACCGTCGTCATCGTGATGATCGAGTACCAGAGCGCGTCGCCCAGATCATGGATCGAGGCGTCCGGCGAGGCCGATTCCACCGCCACCAGTAGGAGAAGCAGCACAAAATACACGATGGCCGCCGTTATTAAAATGATCAGACTGCGGTTTCGCCTTTTCACGGTTTATTTCCCTTCTTCTCCGGCGCGCAGGAGCGTCGGCAGCGCGAGAACGTTGTTGATATCGATCTGTTTGTAGTCGACCGTCCGGCCGGTCAGCTCGTGCTCCCGGCGGGACAGTTCATCCAGCTGATTCCACGGGATGAGGCAGGCATGCCTGCGCGCGACCGCGTCGCGGGTGATCCGGATGTTGCCCGGCAGGCCCTTCTCCTGCGCGCGCTTCCACGCGTCGACTCGCTCCTCCATCTCCTCCCGGCTCATGGCGGCATAGCCATTCGCGAAGTGGAATGCGTTCCACCGGAGGTGTTCGGTCTCTCCGAGCGCCTCCAGCTGCTCCGGCGTCAGCGCCCAGTCCCCCGCGAGCACTTCTTCGCGGGTCTTGCCTGCCGCCTTCAGGAAGGCCGGCGTGAAGTCCGCGGAAGCCCTCGAGGACATCTTTCCGAAGATGTCGCACGAGACCCACTTCTCCCAGTCCGTCCGGTCGGACGTATCGTACGTGCTGTTGAGCAGGATCGCCTCCCGGTCCGCCTTTTCGGCCGACAGGAAGTCCAGCGTATAGATGTTCAGCCGCCGGATCGGGCTGCCCACCGTCTCCTGATAGCGCACGCCGCTGTCTCCGCACTGCACGACGCAGATGTGCTCCGACCCCCGCCGCTTGAGGTACAGCATGAGGTTGCTCACGATCTCCAGGTCGCGCTCCTCATCGCCCGTGCAGACCGCGATGAGCTTGAGCGTGGCGAGCCGTTCGGTCACGTACTCGTAAAACGTGCTGCTCTGCCCGCCCGCGGAGATGCGGAGGATCTCGTAATTTCGCAGCAGCTCCGGGCTGTCCGCCACCAGGTAGCCGGCCTCATCGTTGATACTCGGCGAAAAGACCGCCGCGCGGAACCGGCTCCCGGCGAACTGGCCGTTCATGACCAGCTGCTTGAGCACCGCCTGCCCGTGGCTGCCGAACCCGACGATCGCGCACTCGAAGCCATCTTCCGCCCGTCCGTCCGACCCGAACTTCACAAAATCCCACGGCGGACAAAGCCGGATCAGCGCGCGGGCGCTGAGATCGCCGGCGTCAAAGACGCTGACGTAGCCGAACCCGTATTTCTCCTCCGAGACCTGCAGCATCGGCGCAATGATATCTTCAGTGCCCGGGAGCGTGATGTACGTCCGGTTCGCCGGCACGCCTAACTCCGCCAGTGAATCCCGGAGGCGGAGCGCGTAAAACAGGTTTTCATCGATGTTGTCATCCAGCGCGTAGACGGTCAGCCGCCGCTTGTCCGCGTGGATCTTGCGAAGCGTCTCCAGATCCGCCGCCACCGCTTTGGTCCCCGTCAGGACGGACATCCCCTGATTGTTGATGTCCTCGAGCACCGACCGGTTGACCTCTTCCGCGACGAAGATGACCGAGCAGTTCCCTTTACCGAAGCATTCGCGCCCGACCGCCCTGCTGTTCTCATTGATCCCGTAAACCAGGACCAGGTCGCCCTTGCGGGAGAGGATCATCCGAAGATACCTCAGCGCCTCCGCGCCCAGCGTGAACATCACGGCGCTCGCCATCGAGTAGAACGCCAACAGGTGCAGCAGCCAGAAGACGACCAGTCCGGCCGTCGTCGAAACGAACGTCGAACCCGCGATCGACCCGAGGTCATTGATCCCGGCGAACATCTTGAACACGCAGAAGAGCGTCCGGATGATGCTGAGAGGGATGCTCCCCGTCACCTCCGCGAAACCGACTCCGTAGAACACCAGTCCGCCGAACAGCGACACGATTATGGCGCCCGTCATCAGTTTGGTGGAGAACGGCGGTTTCAGCGCCAGGTTGAGGACCATGGCGAGCAAAACCGCGAAGGATAGGACTGCGACTGTGACGTTAAACATTGCTTTCTCCCCGGGATATCCGCGCGTAAGATACACTGCTACATTTATAATATACTATCGTCCTCCAAAGATGACAAGGGCGGATGACAAGGGGACGGTTCCAATGTCATTTAGTTAGGAACAATTTTAGCATATCCA
>CAYLSR010000004.1:0-22215 GCA_964385855.1 uncultured Mogibacterium sp. | reverse complement strand
ACGGCACGGAAATCGGACTTGCTGAAGGTCTCAAAATCGACCTGATCCTCGAACAGCGGCTCGATGGCAAGGTGGTCATAATCCGGTACCTTTGCATCGAACAGAGGCATCTTCGGATCGTTCACATTCACCGCCGGAGCAGCCTCTTCAGAGGCTTCGGAGCTTACACCATTTCCCTCACTTCCGGTCTTAATTGACTTCATTACCGGGAAGAGCTGCACGTCGCGGATGGTCTGGCTGTCGGTGATCAGCATGACGAGGCGGTCGATGCCGATGCCGATACCGCCGGTCGGCGGCATGCCGACTTCGAGAGCGTTGACGTAGTCGAGATCCATCGGGTGGGCTTCGTCGTCGATGCCGAGGTCGAGCTCACGCTGCTGCTCCGCGAACCGTTCGTACTGGTCGATCGGGTCGTTGAGCTCGGAGAACGCGTTGCTGAGCTCCCAGCCGTTGATGTAGGCTTCGAAGCGGCGGGTGATGCGCGGATCCTTCGGGTCCTTCTTCGCGAGCGGCGAGACATCCACCGGGTGTCCGGTCAGGAAGATCGGCCCGTCGAGCAGGCCCGGGATGTCTTCACAGTAGGCTTCGAACATCTCGGAGATGATCTTGCCGCGCGTCCATTCTTTGACGTCTTCCGGGTCCATGCCGTAGCCGATGGCGGCCTGCCGGGCTTCCTCGTCGTCGTCGATGCGGTCGAACGGGATGCCCGTCGTCTTGATGACGGTCTCGGTCATGTCGATCTTGTTCCACGGCGGGGTCACGTCAAAGGACTTGCCGCCGTAGGTGATGACCGGCGTGCCGTTCACCGCGAGCGCGCACTTGTAGACGACCTGCTCCATGAGGTCCATCATGCTCTCGAGGTTGCCGTACGCCATGTAGGCTTCCATCGAGGTGAATTCCGGGCTGTGGTTGCGGTCCATGCCCTCGTTGCGGAAGACCTTGCCCAGCTCGTAGACGCGGTCCAGACCGCCGACGATGAGGCGCTTTAAAGGCAGCTCCAGCGAGATGCGGAGCTTGAGGTCGAAGTCCAGCGCGTTGTGGTGCGTGTTGAACGGGCGGGCGTTCGCGCCGCCGGCGATCGTCTGGAGCACCGGGGTCTCCACTTCGAGGAACCCGTAGTCGTCCTCCAGGACCTCGCGGACGGTCTTGACGATCTTCGCGCGGTCGTAGAAGGTCTTGCGGACGTCCTCGTTGACGATCAGGTCCACATAGCGCTGACGGTAACGGAGATCCACATCCTGCAGGCCGCTCCACTTGTCCGGGAGGACCTGGATCGACTTGGACAGGAGGACCATGGATTCGGCGTGCACCGAGATCTCCTCGGTGCGGGTCTTGAAGACCGGACCCCGCAGGCCGATGATATCACCGATGTCGTAGGTCTTGAAGAGCTTGTACTCCTCCGCGCCGATGTCGTCTCTCTTGACGTAGCACTGGATCCTGCCCTGCTTGTCCTGCAAATCGAAGAACGCCGCTTTGCCCATGATGCGTTTGCTCATCATGCGGCCGGCGAGGGCGACTTCCACGCCTTCCATCGCGTCAAAGTTGTCCTTGATATCTTTGCTGTGCGCTGTCACATCGAAGGTCTCCTGAACAAACGGATCCCTGCCCATCGCTCTCAGCTCTGCCAGTTTGTCACGGCGGATCTGCCTCTGTTCATTGATGTCTTCCTGCGTCATGACAGCTTCCTGCGCAGGAGTCTGGTTCTCGTTACTCATGCTGGTTCCTTTCTTAGCTTAAAACTTCGATGATCTCGTATCGGGCGATCCCCTCCGGGACCTGGAATTCCACGACATCTCCGGCTCTGCTGCCGATGAGATGCATCCCGACCAGGGACGCGTTGGAAAGCTTGCCGTTGAACGGATTCGCCTCGGTGTTGCCGACGATCTTGTAGGTCAGGACTTCATCGTAGACCAGGTCCTTGACGGTGACGGTGCGTCCGGTCTGGACGGTGCCGGCTTCACTGTCTCCGGTCTCTTCCTCGACGACTTTCGCTGTCCGGAGGATGCCCTCGATCTCTTTGATGCGGTCTTCGTTCTCCGCCTGCGCTTCCTTCGCGGCGTCATACTCGGAGTTCTCGGAAATGTCTCCGTACGAGATCGCTTCCTTGAGTCTCTCCGCGATCTCCAGTCTCTTTTCTCCGCTCAGATACTCCAGTTCTCTGGTCAACGCTTCGTAACCCTCACGGGTCATCTCATTGTTCGGTGCCATCTTGATTACAATTCCTCCTGTTTAAATTTTAATGGTATATATCATGAGGTCAAACCCTCTGATGCTCTATTTATCCGCACCAACCGGCAGGTGGTACTTCCGGACGTTCTCGCTGCCGGTCAGGCGCAGCGTCGCGGAATATTTGAGCTTGAACCGCAGGACGTCGCCGACCTGCAGCGGCTCCCGGACGTCTTCGACGTCGACGATCGTGTGATCGCCGGAAGCGCCGATGACTTCCGCGCCTTCGGTCATCGGGATCAGGTCGCCGATGTCGCCGTAATCCGCGCGGCCGACGGCGATCAGGGCTCTCATCCGCTCGCCTCGGTCGACGTAGACCGGCTTCTGGCCGAACGCGTCGACGCCGAGCCTGCCGACCGGATGGGAGGCCTTGCGCTTGAGCTCGATGATCTGCGCGTGCAGAATGAACGCTTCGTCGCTCAGCGCATCGAGTTCCCGGTAGCCGTAGCACGTGCGCATGTCCTCCAGCGGCCCGGCGAGGATCGCGGCTCCGATGCGGAGCATGTTGATCTTTGCCGGCATGTAGTCCTCAAAGACGCCCATCAGGCTGGTCGTCGCGCCGCCGGATACGATGTCCAGCGGTCTGCCGATCCTGGCTTCGACGCGCTCCGCGAGCTCCGCCAGGTAGTCCATCTTGTCCCGGGTCGGGACGACGGAGCCGTAGCAGCCGAGGTTGGTGCCGATGCCCTCCAGATAAAGGCCGTCCATCTCGCGTTCGACCCGCTCTGCCGCGTCGACGAGTTCCTCGTGGTCGAACCACCAGCCTTCCCGAAGGTCTCCGAGGTCCGCCATGAGGATGACCCTGTGCACTTTGCCCTGCAGGCGCGCCTCGCGGTCGAGCGCTTCGAGCGTCGCGAGTTCGCTGTTCAGGCTGATGTCCGCGACCTCGATAAGCTCCGGGATCTCCGAGAGCATCGGGACGCGGATCATCAGAAGCGGCAGGTCCACACCGGCTTCCTTCACACGCCGGAGCTGCTCCATCCGGGAGGACGCGATCATCGTCGCGCCCGCCGAGGCCAGATCCTCCGCGATGCCCGCGGTGGCGTTGGCGCCCTTGATCACGCCGGCAACGCCGATCCCCTTCGCGGCGCACCGGTCGATCAGGATGCGGGCGTTTTCACGATAGGCAGCGTGGTCGATCACGACTGCCGGATATCTGATGTCGTTCATCCTGTCCCTTCCCTCTGCAGCATTACGCGCGCTTGTTGTCTTCGACGAAGCGGCGGATCTTCATCGCGGTCGTCTTATCGAACTCGCGGTCTCTCAGGACCACGTGATTGATCTTCTTGAACAGCGGCAACTCCTCGTTGACCTTGTCGATCTCGCGGTCGATGAACTCTTCCAGCTGCTTCTGCGTGTAGTTCTCACCGAATTTTTCCGCGATTTCTTCCTTGTTGACCCGGACCGTCGCGTAGATGCCGCGCTTGAGCGGATCTTCGTTCGTCTCGTCGCCCCAGACCATGCACTCCTCGATGTACGGGCTCTTCATCACGTAGAACTCCAGCTCTTCCGGGAAGACGTTCTTGCCGTTGCCGGTGATGATGACGTTCTTCTTGCGTCCGGTGATGAAGACATAGTTGTCCTCATCCAGATAGCCGAGGTCGCCGGTGTAGAACCATCCGTCCGCGTCCAGCACCTCCGCGGTCTTTTCAGGGTCCTTGTAGTACCCCATCATGACCGTCGGTCCGCGGAAGCAGATCTCGCCGACGCCGTTCTCGTCCTGATCGACGATCTTGCACTCCGTGTGCGGGAGCAGATGACCGGCAGAAGCGTTCTTCATGTACTTGCGCACATCCGGATTGAGCGCGATGATCGGCGAGCACTCCGTCAGGACGTAGCCCTGGACCGCCCGGAAGCCGATATCGCAGAAGAAATCCATGATCGCGCCGTCCAGCGGCGCTCCGCCCGTGATGAGCGTCCGGATGTTGCCGCCGAAGACGTCCCGGATCTGCTCCGTGGCCTTCCGGGAGATGTCGAAGCCGAAGCGCTTCGTGACTTTGTTCACCCGCAGGAGGGTCATGAGCTGCTTCTCTTTGCCCTGCGCGCGGACGTTCCGGACGATCTTGTTGAAGAAGTTCTCGTAGATCACCGGGACCGCGAGGAACATCGTCGGCTTCAGCTCCTTCAGGTCGCGGACCATGTACCGGAGGCCCTGGCAGAACGCCATCGTCGCCCCGGTGTACAGGCACTCGAGGAAGGTCGCCGTGCACTCGTAGGTGTGGTGGAGCGGCAGGATCGAGAAGAAGATGTCCCCGGTCCGGACTTCCAGCAGTGCCTGCGAGATGATGGTGTCGAGGACCAGGTTGCGGTTGCTGAGCATGACGCCCTTTGCCGTGCCGGTCGTCCCGGAGGTGAACAGGATCACCGCGAGGTCGCGGTTGAGAATCTGCGCGTCCACGAAGCTCCGCTCACCCGCCGCGACTCTGGCGCGGCCGGCCTCCCGGAGCTTGCCCCAGGAGAGGAATCCCTTGCTGACGGATTCGTCTTCTTCCATCGCCGCGTTGATCACGTACTCGAGGCCGGTCTCTCCGGATTCCCGGATGCGCTTGAAGATCTCGTAGTGCTTGTTTTCGACCGTGATGACCGCGGAGAGTTCGCCCTTGAGGACCAGCTGCTTCAGCTCGTCCTCCAGGAGCTCCTTGTCCAGCGGCACGATGATGCCGACGCCGCCGGTGACGGCAAGGTAGCTCTCCGTCCACTCATAGCAGTTCTTGCCGATCACGCCGATGTGCTTGCCCTTGAGCCCGAGATCCAGCATCGCGGTCCCAAGCGCGTTCACGTCCTCCTGCACCTGCCGGAACGTGATGTCGCGGAATCCGTCTTCGCCCGGGAATTTCTGCCGGAAGAGCGCCAGATCACCGTAGTGCTCCGCGCTGTAGCGCAGCATGTCCTTGAGGTCGGTCACGGCGTGCATATGCCGGTAGATAAATCTCGGTTCGTCCGACTGTCTGATCTCCTCCAGGATCTGGTTGATCTCATCGTATTCCTGCTGCTTGACCTTGCGGTACTCATCAGCGTCCATCAAAGGTCTTGTCGTCAAATTTGTACTCATAGTTGGCTTCCTCAAATCTCTTGATCTTTAACGTAGTTGTCTTGATGAAGTCCTTATCCCTCACTTCGATATGTCTGACCCTCTTATACGGCGGCATCTTGGCGTTGGCTTCCTCCACCGCGGCTTTGATTCTGTGATAGACGTCGCGGTCTTCGGTGATGCCTTCTTCCTTGAGCAGTTTGTAATCCGGATAGAAGATCGCCGTGCAGATGAGGTCTCCCTTGACCTCCTCCGGCTTGCCGTAGACGATCACCTCGCCGACCACCGGGTCCATCTGCAGATAGTACTCGACTTCTTCCGGGAAGATGTTCTTGCCACCCTTTGTGACGATGACGTTCTTTTTGCGGCCGGTGATGTAGAGGAATCCCTCTTCATCCATGTAACCGTAGTCGCCGGTGTAGAGCCAGCCGTCCCGGAGGACCGCTTCCGTGCTCACCGGATCGTTGTAGTAGCCCATCATGACGGACGGGCCCTTGCAGATGATCTCGCCGATCCCGGCATCGTCGGCGTCCACGATGCGGATCTCAGTGCCCGGCATGGCCTTGCCTGCCGCCGCGGCCTTGCGGTAGCGGTCGGAGTTCATGGCGATGATCGGCGCGTTCTCCGTCATGCCGTAGCCCTGGAACATCGGCATGCCCATGGCTTCGAAGTCCTCGATGACATTCGGGTCGATCGCCGCGCCGCCGACGATAAAGATGTAGAAATCCTCGCCGAACAGCTCGTGGATCGCGCTGAACATCCGGCTGGTCGCGAACTTGCGGCCCTGCAGGTGCAGCCTGCGCGAGAGGTTGATGCCCCGCCGAAGGACCTCCGCCTGACCGCTCTTTTCGGCCTGCCGCCAGACCTTGCGGTACAGGTTCTCAAAGATCAGCGGAACGCCCAGCATGATGCAGCACTTCGCCTCCAGGAAGTTGGTCTGGATGTACTTGAGACCTTCACAGATCACGACCGTCGCGCCCTGGTAGAAGCTGGTCATGATCGTGCAGCTGCATTCGTACGCGTGGTGGATCGGCAGGACCGAAAGGACCCGGCCGCCGTCCGGGATGTGCAGGTACTTGGACATGTTGAAGACGTTGGAGGCCAGATTGCGGTGCGAAAGCATGACGCCCTTGGCGAGACCGGTCGTCCCGGAGGTGAACAGGATCGTCGACAGATCCTCCGCGTGCACCGGCGCGTCGATATAGCTGCGATCGCCGGCGTCCACCATCGGCCGCCCGGCCCGGATCAACTCGTCCAGCGTGGTCACGCGTTCATCCTCGAGGAACTTCGAAACGTCCTCCTGCGGCGCCGCCATGAGCACGAGCTGCCGGAGCTTCGGCGCTCCGGCGAACGCCGGAAGCAGCTTGGCCGCCATCTTGGCAGAGCAGAAGAGGATCTCCGTGTCCGACCGCTGCAGCAGATTGACCATCTCCTCGAATTCCAGATTCTTGTCGATCGGTACGATCGTCCCGACACCGCACACCGTCGTCCAGTACACCAGCGCCCAGCGGTGCGAGTTTTCGCCGGTCACGGCGATCTTGGACCCTCCGTACCCCAGCCGCATCAGTTGCGTACCGAGCGCACACCGCATCTCATCGAATTCTCCGTAGGTGACTCCCTTGAACTCCTCTTTATGAACATCCTTGTACAGATAGGCTGTCCGGTCCGGATACCGTTCGACCGTCCCGGTCACGATCTCCTTGAGCGTCTCAACATACGGACCGCTGTAAAACTGCCCGTCATACTTTTTACTGTTCATCCGTTTCCCCTGCCGGCTGAATTCCCCTGCTGCCGGCTTTTATCATCCCGTTGAATTGGTTTTTTTACGCAATAAAACACACAGGGTATACGACCCCATAGTCGTCAAATTGTAACACTATTGGCTGTAAAAGTCAATGGATTCCCGGGAGTTGCGGTCCTTCCGGTCTGCCGGAACTCTCCCGGCGAACCGGTCCCGACCAAAAAATGTGTATGGGTTTCTCTTATCCGGTTCCTGATATACGAAGAACTGCCGAAAGCACTGCAGTTATGCCATAAAAATGCAGCAAAAAAAAGGAAAGACCGTATTGGAGCGATCACAAAGATCTGCCCCTATACGGTCTTGCACCCGTTTTTCGGTTTTAAGCGGCCGGATTCCGTATGGCCGCCGGCGCTGCCGGCAATCCAATACGGTTTCCCCGGTCGGGAACCGTTCGGTCCGGCGCCGGGTCGTTTGTCTGCCGCCCTATTTGCTCAGGAACGCGTCCACCGCTGCGCTGAAGGCTTCCGGGCTCTGCAGCGCGCAGTAGTGGTCGCCTTCGATGAAGACGAGCTCGGCGCCCGGGATCTTGGACGCGATCAGCTCGGTGTGCTCCTTGAGGATGAGATCCTCGGTGCCGGCCATCACGAGGGTCGGCGTCGTGATCGCGGTGAGCTCCTCCGGGTCGATCGCCGGGTCGGTGACCATGAGGTTGAGGATCGCCGCCATTTTGGCCGCCTCCGGGTCGATATCCGCGCGGGTGACCGCGGCTTTGAACTCGCCGAGGACGTAATCGATCGCCCACGGTGCCGCGCCGTCCAGATCGAGGTTGGCTCCGTCGAGGACGACCTTGCCGAGGCGCTCCGGGTATTTCATCTCCAGGATCAGCGCGATGTTGCCGCCGTCGGAGAATCCGAGGATGTCCGCCTTGTCGATCCCGTGTTCATCCATGAACGCGATGACGTCTTCCGCCATCTGCCGGATCGTCAGCGGCTGCGTGCCTCTCGGGCTCTTGCCGTGCCCTCTGGAGTCCGGCGCGAAGCAGTGATACTTATCCTTGAAGTATTCGATTTGCTTTTCGAAGAACTCGTTGTTCTCCGCATTGCCGTGCAGCATGATCAGCGCCGGGCCCTGTCCGGCTTCCACGTAGCTCAGTTTGATGTCCATCTTTATCTCTCTTTCCATACCATTCCACTTTGAGCGGATGAGGCCGTTCTGCCCGCATCCGCTCAGCTGTTCGTACCAATATTATAGGAGTTTTTCAGTCACATTTCAAGCACTATGGAAATCTCGTCTACTTTTTGAACAGATTTCCCAGCAGGCCTCTGCCGATGCTCGCGCCGATGTTGCCGCCCAGGGTCTTGCCGAAGCTGCCGCCCAGCGCGTTGCCGATCGTCTTGCCGACCTCCCGGCCGAGGGTGCCGCCCGTCGTGCTCGCGACCTGCGCAGCCCTCTTCTGGCGCTCGCGCTCAGCCCGCTCGGCGGCTTTGCGTTCAGCTTCCTCTGCCTTCTCGATCGCCTTGCGTTCGGCCTCCGCCGCCTGCGCGGCAGCCTTCGCCTCTGCAGCCGCGGCCTTTTCGGCCTCTCTCTGCGCGGCCAGCGCTTCTTTCTCGGCGGCCTTCGCCGCAGCGGCCTCTTCCGCGGCCTTCGCGGCGGCTTCCGCATCCTCTACGCCCTTGCGGTGCAGGAATTCATACGCGGAATCCGGATCGTACGACTCGGAATACTTGCTGTGCAGGATCGACGTCTTGATCTTGATCTCCCGGATGTCGTCCGGCATCGATCCCATGTTGCACTGCGGCGGGAAGACCGCGATCTTCTCCGCGATGCCCGGGATGCCGTCCGCCTGCAGGAAGGACACGATCGCCTCGCCGGTCCCGAGCGCGAGGATCGCCTCGTAGGTGTCGAAGTCCGGATTCACGCGGAAGGATTCCGCCGCGGCCCGGACGGCCCGCTGGTCGGCCGGCGTGTAGGCGCGCAGCCCGTGCTCGATCTTGTTCGACAGCTGTGCCAGGACGCTGTCCGGAATGTCCTTCGGGTTCTGCGTGCAGAAGTAGACGCCGACGCCCTTGGAGCGGATGAGCTTGACCAGTAGTTCGATCTTCTCGAGCAGCGCCTTGTTGGCGTCGTTAAAGAGCAGGTGCGCTTCATCAAAGAAGAACACCATCTTCGGCTTCTCGAGGTCGCCGACTTCCGGCATCACCTCGAACAGCTCGGACAGCAGCCACAGCAGGAACGCCGAGTACATCTTGCCGTTGTTGATGAGGCTCGAGCTGTCCAGGATGTTGATGATCCCGCGGCCGCCCGCGTCGACGGTCAGCCAGTCGTTGATGTTGAGCGCCGGCTCGCCGAAGAAGATGTCGACGCCGACGGATTCCAGCGCCACGATCGCCCGCACGATGACGCCGATCGACGCGCTGCTGATTTTACCGTACTCCTCCGCGAACTCCTTGCCGTGCTCGTCCACGTAGTTCAGGATCGCCTTGAGGTCCTTCGTGTCCACGAGCAGCAGCCCGTTGTCGTCCGCGATC
Organism: uncultured Mogibacterium sp.; assembly: GCA_964385855.1. GTDB lineage: Bacteria > Bacillota > Clostridia > Peptostreptococcales > Anaerovoracaceae > CAYLSR01. The sequence continues at coordinate 12,689 of CAYLSR010000004.1, read as the reverse complement.
TTGAAGATGACCGAGAGGATGTCGCTCTGAAGGTCGTTGAGCCCCAGCACGCGGGCGAGCAGCAGCGGCCCCATCTCGGAGATGGTCGTCCGCAGCTGGATGCCGTTCTGCCCGTAGATGTCCCACAGGGTGACCGGGTAGCCCTTGTACTGGAATCCCATGTCCGCCAGCCCGAACCGCCTGATCCGGTTCTGCATGTTTTCGCTGTCCTGCCCCGGGAGCGCCATGCCGGCGACGTCGCCCTTGACGTCCGCCATGAACACCGGCACGCCGAGGTCGCTGAAGGTCTCCGCGAGCACCTTGAGCGTGACGGTCTTGCCCGTACCGGTCGCGCCGGCGACCAGCCCGTGGCGGTTGGCCATCTTCGGCAGCATCCCGATATACTCGCCTTTGTCGTTCATCCCGACGAGGATCCTGTTGTCCTGTAACATGTGCGCCTCCTTTGCTATTCTGCTGTCAGGGCCGGGTCCCACATCAGTGTGATCCCTTCCCCGTAATCGATCATGCGAAAGCCGATCCGCTGCCCCGGCGCCAGCCCGTAGCCCGGCTGCCCCGGCGCGTTCAGCACCTCTCCGAAGATCTCCTGCCGGCCAAACCCGGTCACGCGCGCCCAGATCAGCTCCGGGAGCAGGCCCTCCTGCTGCAGCACGACGCTCACGCAGTCCGGCACCTCGATGTTGCGCGCGCGGTCCAGAAGCTCCAGGTCCACCGCCATCCGAGGGATCCTGTCGTTCAGCTCCAGCGTCTCTCCGATCCGCCCCACGGCCTCCGCGTAGCGGCTCATATCGAGCCCCAGCGCCTCCTGCGCGAGGTACGGGTAGTACCGGGCATCTTCAAACGGGATCCTCGCGCCGGCCTCCGAAACATCCGGTCCGGTCACGACCGAGCCGTCCTGCAGCTTGCCGGAGCAGAGGATGTAAAACTTGAGCCCGTGATCCCGCTCGACGTAGCAGTACGTCAAAAGGCCGTCCGCCTCCGGCATCACGTCCACAACGCCCGCGATGTCTTCCATCGCCTCCGGGCAGCGGATGTACAGGAACGTCCGGTGGATGTCCCGGAATTTCGCGTGATCAAGGATCTGTAGCGGTTCTCCGGCCATCTGCTATTTCTCTCCTTCTGCGGTTTTGAGCGCATCCTCGTACGTCGTGCAGAGCGCTTCGGCGTTCTTGACGTTTTTCCAGACGGCGCCGCTGTCGTATCCGCTGTAGAGGATCACCTGATCCATCTGATCAAATGCCTCTTCGAACGCCGCAGTTCCCTCCGAGGAGCTGACTTCGCTGTCGTTGACGTAATAGATGTTCTCCATCTCGTCCTGCATCATCCCGTCGTCATCGTAGACCGGGCTCATCACGTTGAGCCCCTTGGACACGCGCATGAGCTGGCCGTTCTTCATCTGAACCGCGTAGATCGCGTAAATGGACGTCTCGTTGCTGGAGACGTAGTACATATAGAGGTTCCCGTCCTTGCCGGTGTAGAGGAGGTATTCGTTGCCTCCTCCGGCGGCGGCATCGGACAGCTTGCCGGTCTCATTCTCGTCGAACGGGTAGATCATGTCGCGCACCGATCCGTTCACGATCGTGGTGATGTGCAGGAAGGCCTCATACTGGCTGTCCGCCGTCATGTAGAAAAGCTCCGGGATCCCGTCGTTATTCAGGTCGCAGAACGCCACCGGACGCGCCGGGTCCATGACTTCATAGTCCGCGCTGATCTCCTTCTGCCAGTCATAGGCGAGGATCGCATCCTTGTTCGCCTCCAGGACGCCGGCATAGAGCTTATACGCTTCCTCCGCGGAAACGCCGGCGGTCACTTCGGCCTCCTCTTCTTCCTCTTCTTCCGGGGCTTCCTGCGTCACGACCTCCTTGGTCGGCTCCGGTTCCGGTTCCGGTTCTTTGTCCTTGCAGGCGCTCAGTATCGTGATCATCCCCGCTGCGCAGAGGAGTGCAATCCATTTTTTCCAGCTCATCTGTCTCTCCTTCATTTATACTACTGTCTTGACTTCTCACAGTATTCTCTTTGACGAGTTGCAATAAAATGTGCAGACACACATTAATTTTACCACTATATGAGTGTTGCTTCAATATTTCTGTCCGGGTTTCACTTCCCGCGGCAACAAAAAAACCGGCCGGTCGGTGCCGGTCGGTTTCTTCATAAAAGTCATTGTATTGTAGGGTATTTGAAAATTTGCCTTTGTCCGGTCTCCGGACCTGCCTCACTCGATCTGCAGCTTCAGATCCGCACGCCAGCGGAGCAGGTACTTTTCGACCTGTTCCAGCAGCCAGGTCACGAAGAGGCCGATGACCATCAGGATGAAGATGCAGGCCATGACGCGGTCGATTTTGAAGTACGAAGTCGCGTAGGTGACCATCCAGCCCAGACCCTTGGAAGCACCGATGTACTCACCGATGATTGCGCCGACGACGCAGACACTCGACCCGATCCGAACGCCGGACATGATCCACGGCATGCTGGACGGGATGACGATGTTGGTCAGGATCTGCAGCTTGGATGCGCCGAGCAGCGTCGCAGATTCGATCAGCCGCTGGTCGAGGCTTCGGATCCCGTTGTACGTTGAGAAGAAAACGTTAAAGAACACCATCAGGCTCGACAGCACGACTTTGGATGTGAATCCGATGCCAAACCAAAGGATATAGAGAGGTGCGAGTGTCAGCTGCGGAATGCTCTGAAATGCCGAAATCAGCGGGACGATGACCTTGCCCATCGTCGGGAACTGGCTGAAAAGCACGCCCAGCGCGACTCCGATGATCGATCCGTAGAGCAGCCCGAGGTATGCTTCCTTACAGGTCATCGCGATGTGCATCCAGCCGTTGCTTTCCGCAAAGAACACCTTCATGTCGGCCAGAATGGCTGTCGGGTAGCTGGTGTAGAACGCGATCTGTTTGTTGGAGGACGCGATGACCTGCCAGACGACCAGCAGAACGATCAGCAGCAGGATCCGGATCGGCAGCGCCACGGAGCCCTTCTTCCTGCTCTTACTGTTGCTTTTATTTGAAATAGGTTTTGCCATATCTGATTCCTATATCCTGGTATCCGTGCTCGCGGAATCCGTCTTCGATCTCGCGCTTCCGGTCATCGTATTCGATCGCGTTGACCGTTCCGATGAGTCCTCCGACAAAGCCCTCTGCCTTGGCAAACGGGACGCCGATCATGATATCGTCGTCCTTCCACCTGGCATGATGCCTCGTCCCGGAACAGAGCATGGAAATGTTATATTCCTGCGTCTGCATCGGCGTCACGGTACACTCCACGCAGACGGCCTGATTGCCGGAGACGTTGAGCCTGCGTGCCAGTCCGTATTCATAGGTGTAGCCCTGTGCCGCGCGCATGGCTTCCCTCGCATTCGTGAGCAGCAGGATAACATCCGGTGATTGCTCGAACGCCGTAAGCGGCTTAACAATCACGCCGTACGTCTCCGGTGGCAAGATCGGGTCATTTGCCGCGACCGAAGCCGCGACCGCCTTGTCTTTGTACAGCCCGAGGCCCACCCCGGACGCTCCGCTCCAGAACGAGTCGTCCGCCGGCACGAGACCGAGGGCCCGGTTGCTCCCTCTGCAGCCGCCAAGGGATCGCGAGAGCTTGATGGAATGGCCGTGGAAAGCCGCCTGCACCGCCCTGCAATACATGAGCGGTTTTTTCGGCTCGAGCGCGTCATATGTATTGTAGTCCGCCTCTGAAGTCACGAGCTTGACGCCGACCGGCGGACGCTTCAGCTGCAGCAGGATGCTGAGCCTGTTTCCGATTTCGATTACACCCATCATGTCTATTCGTAAATGATCAAGTCTTTTTTAAAGAGGCAGACCGTTACCTCGTCGCCGACCGACCGGTGGCTGTCCGAAGTGAAAAGTTCATCGACCTTGCATTCGATGCCGGAAGCGGAACGGACGACATAGCGGATGATACTGCCCTGCGGGATCTCGTTCACGATCGTTCCGGCGAACGAGAGGCTTTCCTCACCCGGCTCCGGCGCATCGGAGAGGCGCAGAAGCTCCGGCCGGATTGCCGTAATCTTCTCAGTGCCAAAGAGCACCCGGGCTTCTTCCGCCGTAAACAGGTTGTAGCTGCCGATGAAGCTCGCGACAAACGGAGTCCTCGGCCGCGCGTAGATCTCATACGGAGAGTCCGATTGCTCCAGGATGCCCTGATTGAACAGGTGGATGCGGTCTGACATCCGCATGGCCTCTTCCTGGTCGTGCGTGACGAAGATTGATGTCATGCCGAATTGCTTGTGGATCTCCTTTAAGTAGACCTGCAGATCCTTTCGAAGTTTCGCGTCGATAGCGCTGAACGGTTCGTCCAGAAGCAGGACCTTCGGGTTCATGATCAGCGCCCGGGCGAGAGCAGCGCGCTGCTGCTCCCCGCCGGACATCTGATATGGATACTTGTTGATGTGCTCCCGCATGTTGACGATGTCGAGCACTTTTTCAACGCGGTCTTTGATCTCGGCCTTCGGGAGTTTCTGCATCCGGAGGCCGAACGAGACATTGTTATACAGATTCATCGTCGGAAAAAGGCAGTATTGCTGGAAGATCATGCTGATGCCGCGCTGCTGCGGCGGGACATGCGTGATGTCGCGCCCGTCGAGAAAGATCCTGCCGCTGTCGATCGACTCGAGGCCGACGATACAGCGGAGCAGGGTCGTCTTGCCGCAACCGGAGGAACCGAGAAAGCTCACGAATTCATGCTCTTCGATCGACAGACTGACGTCGCGGAGCACTTCATGATCACCAAAGCTTTTTCTGACATTCTGAATCTCAATGTAGCTCATATTGGACCGTCTCTTGAATCTCTAAACTACTTGCTTGCTGCGTACGCCTGCGCGAAGGACATGTCGATGACATCCTCGTACGGGATCTCGGTCTGGATGATCCCCGCTCTGATGCACATATCGACAACCGCCTTCTGGCCTTCCTCGGAGATCATGCCATCCGTCTTGAGCTGCTTGCGGACATAGCTGATCTCAGCCGCGAGGACCTCAGGATCGACATCACCGAACACCGAAGAGAGTGCCGCCGCGACTTCCTCATCAGAATGCGAAGCCATCCATTCTTCTGCCTTGATAACCGCATTGACAGTTTTCTGTACAACTTCCGGATTTTCCTCAGCATAAGCTTTGGTCGTGCAGAGCATCTCGCCCGGGAAGTCCACGGAACCAAGATACTCCTGACTCTGTGCGGCATCCGTCGTATCGACGAGCACGTTGTATTCGAAATCACCGAGTACCGGCAGGTTGGACATGTTGACAAACGCGCCGTCGACTTCGCCGTTCAGGAACGCCTGCATGCCTGCGCCCTGATCTGCCATCTGCACCAGCGTGACATCCGTTGCCGGGTCAAGTCCGCCCTTCTTCAGGACTTCCGATGTGAATACGAACGGTGCGGAACCCGGATCGCTCGCGTAGACATTCTTGCCCTTCAGCTGGGAAACTTCCGTGATGTCCTTGGTGGTGATGAAGCCGTAGATCCTCGTGTTGAGCATCGCAGCGACAACCTTGGATTCCATGCCCTGCTCCTGCGCGACCAGAAGCGGTTCCTGCGAAAGCATCGCGAATTCGCAGTCTCCGGCGTGCATCGCCTGGAAGCCCTTCGGGCCGCCCGGCGTAACGAACTCTGCGGAAAGACCTTCCTCCTCGTAGAAGCCCTGCGTCTGTGCGATATACACTGCTGCCCAGGTCGGTGCGTTGATTGCGGAGATGCGGATCGGGGTCAGCTCTGTTGTTGTTTCCTGCGTTTCCTCTTCCGGTGCCGCTTCCTCGTTGCTGCCGCAGCCCGTGAACGCCATGAGCATCATCGCAAGGACCAGAAGCAGACTGATGATTGATTTCTTCTTCATTTTTTCCTCCTGAAAGAATTTGATCCGTCTGATGGCGGATCATGTAAATACTGACTTATTAACTATACCGTTCTGTCAGAAAAAAAACTAATCGATAATCTTTATGTCAAATTGTTCTTACCATTGCCTTTATTTATACCTCCTGTATTTTTTCTCCTTCCGGCGGTGCCGGATGAAATTGTACTTCTTTCACTCAAAAAGTGATCATATCCTGACGGGTATGATCACTCAGACTGTAGACAAAGTCTGAGGCCCTGTTCTTACGAACAAGGCCTTTCTACTTTAGCATTTATAAATCATTAAGAAAAGGAATTACGACTTTCATTCCTACCACGCCGCCGCGATATCCAGCTGGTTCGGGTTGTTCTTCGCGAAACCGCCGGTGTCGCAGACGATCGCCAGGCCCACGCTGGAGCGGACGATCGATCCCCGTGGGTGTCTGTTGAGGTTCGCCGCGACCATGACATAGTTGCCGTACATCTTGACGCCGTCGCTGCGCACCCAGTACGGGCCATAGTAACCGCGCGAGCGCATCATGCGGACGATGACGCTCATGTTGAGGTTGTAGTAGGTCTCCTTACCGTTCGGCCCGGTCACGGTCCCGCGCCCCTTGCTGAGCCGGGCTCCGTTCCAGTTGTTCGCCTCCTGGACGATCTGGTAGACCTCGGAATTCTCGATATCGTAGTCCCGTTCCACCGAAACGAACTCCAGATTTTCGGCTGCCGTGCGGATCTGATCGATCCAGGCACCGCGGACGATCTCCTCACCCTCCACTTCCAGGGTCTCGGACGATGCAGGCACGACGGCGATCGTCTGCTGATTGAAGTATTCCGCAGCGCGTTCGGCCTCCGCCTCCTGACGGACCGCCCGGTTCTGATACTCCACGGTCTGCAGGATCGTGAAGCACAAAAAAGCACCCGCCAGCAGTTCTGCCAGGATCACGATCGCCAGTTTTTTGCGCTTTGAACTCTTTTCGTTCACGCAGACCTCTTTTCTAACCGGTTGGAAAGTCCTACGCAACTCTAATTTTAGCATATCTGTGCGGCATCGTCACCAGAAATCTGCAAAAGACCCTCTCTGTTAAACCAGTTTCTCCCGGATTTCCGCCTCCACCTGCCGGAGTTCGTCCATGAATTCCCTGGACGACATCCGGTAGGCGCCGTGCCCGAGTGAATTCTGCTGAACAAGTGCGTCGGACGAGACCACCGTCACGTTCCGGCGGCTGCCGAGCTCTGCCGTGATCGTCCCGATGCGGATGTCGGCAGGCTCCTTTTCTGCCGTGTAGAGGATCCGGACGCCAAACTGCTCCTCCGTGGAGCCGGTCCCGTACGGGACCTTGTACGCGTCAAAGACCACGGTCATCTCGCAGCCGGTGTAGCCCCGGAAGTTGACGAGCCGGTCCAGGAGCTGCTGCCGGGTGGCGCCGATGTCCGCCTGCCCCAGCGCCAGGAGCTCCGGATCGGAGTTGATGAGGTTGTAGCCGTCGATCACCCAGAGCGCAGGCTCGCCGGATGCGACAGCCGCGCCGCTCTTCTGATGCCTTTCGCGGATCTCCCGGTTGCGGAGCTCCGCGGCCTGGCGCTCTTCTTCGGTCCGGCGATCCGCCGCCCGGACGGAGGCCCGGGTCTCCCGCTCCTGCGCGGCAGCTGCCGTGCGCCGCTTTACCGGTCCGTAGGTGCGCTCAAAGATCGCCTGCAGCTCCTTGTCCGCCGCCAGCTTCTGCCGGTAAACCTCTGCAGAAGGGGACGGCGCGGCCTGCTGCCTCCGGCTCCGGAGGACGAACGGCAGGTGCATCTGCTTGTGCACCTCGTCCCAGCGGACGATCGACGTCGCCCCGTGCGAAACGAAGACCGAATCCGCCGGGTGCTCCGTGTCGCGGTCCGGATCGTAGCCGATGGCCGCGAGGACCTCTTCTGTATTGTGACACTCTTCATACCCGCTCAGATGGCAGCTCATCCGCCCCTGTCCGCCGGTGTAGTTCGTCAGCGTCTGCGGGTACTCCAGCAGGCCGGCCGCCGGCGCGCTGCCGGTCAGGACCGAACGGTCCCCGTCCTGCTTCAGCTCAAACCGCCCGCCCATCTGACGGAGGTCCGTCATCGCCCGGCCGACCTGCGCGGACGGAAGTTCCATGCGAAAGGCGAACCACGGCTCCAAAAGGATCGACTTTGCCTCGCGGAGGCCGTTCCGGAGCGCACGGTACGTGGCTTCCCGGAAATCTCCGCCGCCCGTGTGCTTTTCGTGCGCCCGCCCGGCCGCGAGGGTGATCCGCATGTCCGTGATCGGCGCGCCGGCCAGCACGCCGATGTGCCCGCCGGCCGTCAGGTGCGAGAGGATCAGCCGCTGCCAGTTCCGCAGGAGCACGTCCTCCGGCACGATGCTGTCGTAGGTCAGCCCGCTGCCGCGCTCGCCCGGTTCGAGGATCAGGTGAACTTCCGCGTAATGCCGCAGCGGCTCGAAGTGGCCGACGCCTTCCACTGTATCCGCGATGGTCTCGAGGTAGATGAGCTGCCCGGTGCCGAAGGTGACCGGATACCCGAAGCGCTCCGCGATCAGGCTCGTCAGGACTTCCATCTGCACCTGCCCCATCAGCCGGAGGCCGATCCGGCCCGTCTCCGGGTGCCACTCCACATGGAGCTTCGGGTCTTCCTCCTCGAGCACGCGCATGTCCGCGAGCACGCGGGAAGGCTCCAGCTCCGCCGGATACTGCAAAGTATACGTCAGGAACGGCTCGAGCGTCTCCCCGCGGCTGCTTTGGAGCGCGCCGAGTCCGTCGCCCGGCAGCGTCCTGGTGAGACCGGTCACCGCGCAGACCGTGCCGGCATCCGCCCGGTCCGTCTGCCGGAATTTCATCCCGGAATACAGGCGGATCTGATGGACTTTCTCCTCCCAGGCTTCCCCGTCCGGACCGCTGCCTCTCAGCGTCTCCCGCGCCTGAAGGCTGCCGCCCAGAATGCGCAGGAACGTCAGCCGCTCTCCGTTCGCGTCCCGGCTGATCTTGAAGGCCCGCGCGGCGAAGTCCGGCAGGTACGAGGGCTCCAGCAGGAACCGTCCGAGCACCTCCAGGAGCCGGTCGATGCCCTGCATCTTGAGCGCCGAACCGAACACGCACGGGAACACGTTGCGCGCCCGGATGGCCTCCGCGATCTCCCCGTCCGTCACGGGCTCCTCCGCCAGCACCTTTTCCATCAGCTCCGGGACCGCCAGCGTGAGATCGTCGAGAAACCCCTCGTCATCCGTCTCGCGTGTGAAGTCAATCAGCCCCGGCCCCAGCCGTTCCGACAGCTCCTGCAGGATCGTCTCCCGGTCGCGCACGGCCAGATCCATCTTGTTGATGAACAGCAGCGTCGGGATGCCCCGCTGCCGGAGCAGCCGCCAGAGCGTCTCCGTGTGGCTCTGTACGCCGTCCGACGCGCTGATGATGAGCATCGCGTAATCCAGGACCGCCAGCGTCCGCTCCATCTCGGCGGAGAAATCCACGTGGCCCGGCGTGTCGAGCAGCGTCAGCTCCGTCCCGTCCGCCAGCGTCAGCCGCGCCTGCTTGGAAAAGACCGTGATCCCCCGGTTCCGCTCGATCGCGTTGCCGTCCAGAAACGAATCCCCGTGGTCCACCCTTCCGCGTGCGCGAAGCTCGCCCGTCCGGTAGAGGAGAGCTTCAGAGAGCGTCGTCTTGCCGGCGTCCACGTGCGCGAGGACGCCGAGGGTGATCTTCCGGGCCGGGCCGGGAGCTTGCTGTGCCATGGCTTCTTTCCTTTAAATATAAATAAGTCGGAGGTGACCGGCGGCCACCTCCTGTTTCCGATCTCTTTCGCGCAATGCTTACGGCTTCGGCCGGCCGCAGCTGCTGCAGAACCTTCCGTTGTTTTCCTTCCCGCAGTCCGGGCAGAACCAGCGGAGCGTCCTCGGCTGGCCGCAGTTGCTGCAGAAGTTCCCTTCGTTGACCTGACCGCAGGTGCAGGTCCACACGAGCGAACCGGTCGTGGCGCCCGCGTTGTACGTCGTGGTCGTCGATACGCCGTCCGTGCCCTGCACGATGACGCTGTCCGCAAGGGCGATCGTCGCCGCGTCCACCGCGTATTTGCCCGGCATCAGGGCCGCCTGGATGACCTTGCCCTGCGCCTCGTACTTGCGGTAGAGCGCGCTGATCTTCGAATCCGGCTTCTCATCGGACAGCTCGAATTCGATCTCCGGGAAGTACGGCGAATTGATCCCGAGCCGCACCTTGAAGGTGTAGTCGAACTTGTACTGCTTCGGGTCGTAGCTGACCTTCTTGCCGTCGCTCTGCTCCTGGTAGACTTCCTCGCGGTGCTCCGTGACCAGGATGTCGCAGTTCTGAACGTTCCGGAGTTCGATCAGGTCCGGGTTGGTATCGCGCCAGTCCGTCGCCTTCGTGACGATGAACTTCTTGGCACCCTCGTCCAGATGGATCTTGGTCGTGTTGCCGTAGGTCTTCGTCGGGTTGAAGTTCTTCAGGAGCACGCTGTTCTTCTGCCGGTACTCCAGCTGCTGCTTGATCTCCGCGACCGTGGATTTCTTGCGCTCCGAGAACCACGGCGACAGCTTTGCCGCGCACTTCTTGCAGATGACGCCGTCCTCGACTTTTCTCTTGCCGAGCAGCCCGATCTCGTCACCGCAGATCGCACAGAATTTCATATCAAAAAGCCCCATGGGTGCCTCCTTTCCATTTCTATGATCCCTGAGTTGATATATTAATTGTACCAAGTTTGATGCAGATAGACAAGACGGAAATCCCGCAGATCGCCTCTGCAGCCCCTGAACAGATTGACAAATCCTGTTCCGGGGTATAGTGTAGTAGTAACTACGAAACGAAAAGGGGGACAACATGAAAGCAGCAGTCAGATACTATACCAAATCCGGCAACACGAAGCGCCTCGCGGACGCCGTCGCGAAGGCCGTCGGCGAAAAGGCTCTGCCGATCACCGAACCGATCACGGAGCCTGTGGACATCCTCTTCCTGGGGAATTCCTACTACGCGTTCAGCATCGACCCGGAAGTGCGCAAGTTCATCCGGTCGCTGGACAAGAATAAGGTCGGCAAGATCGTCAACTTCGGCTCCGCTGCCATGCTGAATTCGACCTACAAGAAGGTCAAGGCCGAAGCCGACAAAGTCGAGATCCCGATGGACGAGCGGGAATTCCACTGCAAAGGCGAATTCAAGGGCATGCACAAAGGACACCCGAACACCGAAGATATGGCCGCGGCCGCGGAATTCGCGAAGAAGATTGTCGGGTAAGAGCGCCTGAGGTGCGCGCCTTGTGAAGAAGGCTGTCTGCAGAAGATTGCAGCCTTCCGACAAAGCCCAGGATCGAAAGAAAGCCTTGGATCCCGCCGGATCCAAGGCTTTTGTATTGTGGTATGTGTCATTAAGAAGATGTTAAGATTTCGTTAAGCATGCGAAAAAATCTTAAAAATCAGAATTAATAAAGTATAGTTAATATATGAAAAACCGTAAGAAAAAGATCCCTGCATTACCTGAAAAACTGATTGATTGCCTGATTACTGCGGGCATTCTTTCTGTTGCAGTTATCATCTGCATTATTTTGCAACAATTCAGTTCTACTGACACACATGTCCCAATGCTGTTTGTTCTGGCTGTCCTTTGTGTGTCGCGCTTTACTCATGGATATGTCTACGGGATCATTGCATCCCTGCTGGCAGTAATTGGTGTAAATTACGCATTTACCTATCCATACTTTGCACTGAATTTCACGCTTACGGGCTACCCTTTAACATTCCTGGCCATGCTGGCAGTATCCCTTACGGTATGTACCATGACAAGCCGGATCAAAGTGCAGGAGATCGTTCATCTGGAAATAGAGACCGAAAAAATGCGCAGCAATTTGCTGCGCTCTGTGTCTCATGATATACGAACTCCGCTCACCTCTATTTCCGGAAATGTTTCAGCAATACTGGAAAACGACGGAAAACTCGATAGCCGTCAGGTAAAGACACTTCTTGAAGACATACGCAGAGAGGCAGACTGGCTCAATCGTGTTGTTGAAAACATCCTGTCAATTACGAAAATCAACAGTGATGGCATGAAACTCCGTAAAGCGCCGGAGCTTGCCGAGGAAATAGCCAGCAGCGCGGTCAATAAGTTCCACCGGCGATATCCGGATATTCCTGTCCGCGTTTCTGTTCCGGATGATGCACTGCTTGTACAGATGGATGCGGTACTGATAGAGCAGGTGCTTTTCAACCTGATGGAGAATGCAGTACTGCATGGTAAAACTACTTCCCGGATCGATATACTGATCTCCCGGAACGGTGACCGTGCAGTCTTTGCGGTCGAAGACGACGGCATAGGGATTTCTGAGGACCTCAGGCAGCATCTTTTTGATGGCGCGCTTCCTATCGGGGAGCGCGGTGATGGCCCCGGACACAACATGAAAATAGGACTTTCTATCTGCCGGTCGATCATAGATGCTCATACCGGAACGATAGATGCGGAAAACAGGGAAGAGGGAGGTTCTCGATTCTATTTCGAACTTCCTTTAGATGACATACCGCTTTCTTAGGCGCAGATTTACCGGGTGATTACCGGAGGAGAAATTTATGGAGATCAGAGACAGAATAGTGATCATAGAGGATGACAGCACTGATCCTCTTCCTCTTTGACCTGGCCGTCATCCTCACCTTCAATAAGCGGCTGCACCACGCAGCCGAAGAGGCTGATGCAGCCAACCGGGCAAAGACCGATTTCCTCTCCACCATGTCCCATGATATCCGTACCCCGATGAACGCCATCATCGGTCTCACCACCATTGCGGAGAAGAATCCCGGCGATGAGGAAGCCACGGCCGAATGCCTGCATAAGATCCGCC
>CAYLSR010000003.1:0-25198 GCA_964385855.1 uncultured Mogibacterium sp. | reverse complement strand
GATTATTGAAAAGAACAATACCGTTTATCCGATCGAAATCAAAAAGGCTGCGGCACCTCGCGGCGCCACGAAGAATTTCTCCGTCTTAAATCCGATAGAAAAAGAGCCTGATGAAGACGTATTCGGCACATCACATCTGAAGACTGCGATCGGAACCGGTGCAGTAGTTTGTATGGACGCTGACCTGATACCGATCGATCGGAAGAACTGGTATGTGCCGGCGTGGATTATCTGATAGCAGATTATTAGACAGTGCATTATTTATAGCGACAGAATAAACACTTCGGATGAACCGGGGTTTTATCTGGAGGGGCAGTTCGGGATCCGGCACGAGAGCCTGCTGCTGTGCGCGGAGGATCAGAAGACGGAATTCGGGGATTTCCTGCGGTTCGAGGAAATCACGCTGGTGCCGTTCGACCTCGATGCGCTCGATGCGGACATGCTCACCTATGTGGAGAAGGATTACCTGAACGCGTACCATCAGGCGGTGTACGACCTGATTTCTCCGTATCTGCCGGAGGAAGAGCAGGTGTGGCTCCGGGAGGCGACGCGGGAGATCTGACGCAGCGGGGAACGCAGCCAGGTGACGGTTCTCCTGTCGCATTGGCGGAATAAAACCATAAAAGAGCCGGACAGTTCGCAATTCACATACTGCCCGGCTTTTGTTTACAGTTCTTTATTTCAAGTTCTTTCCAAGCTGTTCATGCACGATCGTTTCGATGTTCTCCGCAAATAGACATGCTGCCCGTCCAGAAAGACGTCCAGCCGCTTAACGGTTTCCACGTATGTCCTCCTCTATTGAATTTGGCACCTGTTCAGTAAAGATGACCCGGCCAACACCGGAGACAAATAGCTGTTACACGCCCCGACTCCAGTACCGCCGGCTCCGCAGCAGCACGATAACCATACACGCAAGCCAGCTGATCACCACGGAGTACCAAATCCCCCGGATCCCGTAATACGGCTCGAGCAGAAAGATCCCGCCGAGATTCGCCGCAATCTGGACCGCGCCGATGATCAGCGGGAAGACTGCGTCCGCCATCCCGCGCAGGTAAGACGCGAGCATCTGCCAGACGCACAGGCCGACATAGAACCACATCGTGATCCGTATGTAGATCCAGCCCTGCGCGACGACCGCCTGAACCGAACCGGAATCCACGAAATACGACAGCAGTGTCCTGCCGCACAGCAGCATCAGCGCAGTACCGGCAAGCATCAGCAGGGAGCCGAGCGTAAGCGACGTCTTCACCCCTTCCCGGATGCGGTCGTACCGCTCCGCTCCGCGATTCTGCGCGACGAAGACGCCAAGCGCACCTGCAAGCGCGCTCAGGACCATCATGACGATCTGTTCGATCTTCTGCGCCGCGGTATAGCCGGCAACCGTGTCCACGCCGTACTTGTTGATGACGGCCTGCACGAAGATCGTGCAGAACGTCACCAGGCTGATCTGCAGGCTCGCCGGAATGGAGAGGCGCATCGTGTAGGCGGTCAGCCCTCTCGTCACGCTCCGGAAGTCTTCCCGGGTGATCCAGAGTTCCGGGACGGCTTTTTTGATGTAAACAAAGCACAGGAACATCGCGAGCGTCTCCGCAATGACCGTGGCGATCGCCGCGCCGGCGACACCGAGCCCGAGCCCGCCGACGAAGACGAAGTCGAGCGCGACGTTCGTCAGGCTGGAGAAGATGATGAAATACAGCGGCTTCACGCTCTCCCCGCAGGCACGGAGGATGTACAGCACCATGCTGTAGCAGTACGTGCCGAGCCCGCCGATGAAGATGATCCGGAGATACGCGAGCGCTTCCCGCATGACCGCCGGCGGCGTGTTCATCAGCGTCAGGATATCCTCCGCGAAGAACACCGCCACGATGACCTTCATCAGGTAGATCGCGAGGACGGAGGCATACGCGATTACTTCAACGGCGCGGACCATCCGGAAATTGCCCGCGCCGCAGTGCTCCCCGATGACGACGCCCATGCCCATCATCAGGCCGATCCCGATGCTGACGGTGAAGATGATGACCTGCATCGTCGCGCCGATCGCCGCCAGCCCGGCCGCCCCGACGAGCCTGCCGACGATCAGCGCGTCGACGGTCGAATAGAGCTGCTGGAAGAACGACGTCAGAAACATCGGGACCGCAAACTGTATTAACTTGTGAAGGATGCTGCCTTCGGTCATACTGTCCTGCGCAGACCTCCTCACTCCATACAGAGATACCTGCCGCAGATCACATCCTCGACCGCAAGGCCCAGCGCGTCAAACAGCGTGATCTCATCCTCGCTCTCACGGCCCGGCGCGGTGCCGAGCAGGACCTGCCCGATCGAACCGACGACGTGGTCCTCCGTAATCAGGCCCTCCGCGAGCGGGATCAGATATTCGCCGGATTCCTTCTTCATCGCTTCGATCTGGTCGGCGTAGAGCTTTGACGCCGCGACGAGCTCCGAAGTCGCCTCCCGGGTCGTCGGCGAGAACGTCCCGACGCAGTTGACGTGTGCGCCCGGCTTGATCCACTCCGCCTTGAGGTACGCTTCCTTGCTCGGCGTTACGGTGCAGACGATGTCGCAGTCCTTTACCGCTTCCTCCGCGCTGTCGCAGACCGTGATCGGGATGCCGTGCTTCGCTTCCATCTCCGCCTTGAACCGCTCCGCGCCTTCCCGGAAGATATCATAGACCTTCACCGTGTCGATCGCCGGCCGCACCGCCAGAATTGCGTTCAGGTGGGATCTTCCCTGCGCGCCGCAGCCGATGATGCCGAGGCTCTTCGCGTCCGCGCGCGCCAGCACGTCCGTCGCCGCGGCGCTGACGCAGCCCGTCCGGATCTGGGTGATCGCGTTCGCGTCCGCCATGCCGAGGCAGGTCCCGTGCTCCGATTCAAACACCATGACGTATCCGGAATGCGACGGATAGCCCGTCCCGAAGTTCTGCGGGAACTGCGTGACGATCTTCGCGCCGAAGCAATCCTCCTTGCCGAGGTACGCCGGCATGAAGCCGAAGATTTCGCCCTGCGGCAGGAACGTCAGCGTACGGACCGACTG
Organism: uncultured Mogibacterium sp.; assembly: GCA_964385855.1. Taxonomy (GTDB): domain Bacteria; phylum Bacillota; class Clostridia; order Peptostreptococcales; family Anaerovoracaceae; genus CAYLSR01. Next base: position 22,165 of record CAYLSR010000003.1, on the reverse strand, counting down.
GCTCGCCTTGCCGGATTCGAGCGCCATGAACGCCTCCTTCATCAGACCGATGCACGTTTCCATATCCAGTCTTGCGACGACTTCATCATACTCAACAATTCTCATTTGAAGAACCTCTCTTTCTATTTCTTATAAATCATTTTGAACCATTCTTTCACGATCCCCCGGCAGCAGCTGAATTGCGATCCCCGCCAGCACCAGCCCGAGGCCGATATACGAATAGCCCTCGATCGGTTCCCGCAGCAGCAGCCAGATGAACACGAGTGAAAAGCACGGGTTGAGATACGCGAGGTTGGACACCACCGCGGTATCGCCCTCCGTCAGCGCTGTGATCCACAGCGCATAGACGACCCCGGCGAGCAGCGCGCCCATCCACGCCAGGCCGACCGCCTCCCCCAGCGAAGGCCGGATGAGTCCACCCCGGAAGGCAACAGCCAAGGCACTGGCCGCGAAGGATGACAGCGAATACAGCATCATCGCGAGCAGCTTATCGAGGCGCATGCTCATATTGAGCACGGAAAACAGCGCGTACAGGCACGCGGCGCCGCCGGAGCCGAGCAGCCCCGGGAAGTTGATGCCCGCCAGATTTGCCAGATCCCCTTCCGCCGCGATATACACGACACCGAAGAACGATACCAGCAGAGCGAACACCTTCCGCTTCGTCAGCGGCTCCTTGTAAATCCATGCGGCGAACAGCACGATGAGCATCGGCCACAGGTAATTGATCGTCGACGCCTGCTGCACCTTGAGCCTCTCCATGCCGAAGAAGAGCGCGTGATAATAAACGAAGAACCCCGTCAGTCCTAGGATCACGATCCGCGGGATCTCTTCCTTCCGGATCGTCCGGAGCCCGCTGAGGCGTCCTGTCACTAGACAGACGAGGAAAAGCACGACGCTCGAAAACAGACTCATGTAAAAGACGATGACGGTCGAACTGATTCTGCCGATCAAAAGCAGCGCGGAAACCGCGTTGCCGGTCGACCACAGTATAATACAGAGCATCGCGAGCAGATTGCCCCGCCCGCGATGCTGCGGATTTCCCTGAGAACTTCCCATTCTGTCCTTTCCCTGCACAGAATTCCGCATCAGAACTTGTGCTACACCTAATCAGAACTTGCGCGCGCCTTCCTTCCAGACCATCGCCGGATACCGGTACATCGCGCTGATGTCCTCATCCGGTTTGCCGTCGATCACGACGAGGTCGGCGAGCTTGCCTTCCCGGATCGTGCCGAGGCGATCGTCAACGCCGAGGATCTTCGCGCTGTTCACCGTCGCCTGCTTGAGAATCTCCTCGTTTGTATAGCCCGCTTCTTCGCGGCAGCTGAATTCATAGCCCGGGTGGTTCACGATGAAGGACATACTCATGTCCGTGCCCCAGCCGGTCAGGACGCCCGCGCGGGTCGCCGCGACGATCTTCGGAATGTTGTCGTACACCTCGTCGATCTTATTCATAATGATTTTCGGCATGTTTTCGCAGTCATCCCCGCGGTGCATCTGGACAACCGGATCGAGCGTTGGCACGATGGACGTGACGCCCTTCTTCAGAATGATCTCGATCGACTCCTCGTCGATCATCGACGCATGCTCGATGGTATTGATGCCGGCTTCCGCGCAGTACCGGGTGCCCTCCCAGCCGTGGCAGTGGACAGCGGTCGTCAGGCCGGAGGCTTCCGCCGCCTCCTGCAGCGCGAAGCACTCCGCGCGCGATGTGATCAGTGCGCCTGGTACACCGGTCAGATTCGCGACCGAACCGGTCGCCATGTATTTGATGAAATCAACGCCGTCGGCGTTTTGTCTGCGCACCTCCTTGAGGATCTCGTCCGCATTGTTGACCTCCGCGTACAGGTTCGGGAACGTGTCGTTGCCCTTCGCGTACGGTGAAAGGATCGTTCCACAGGTGCAGATCCGCGGACCGTCGATGATCCCGGCGTTCACGGCGTCACGGAGGGCGATGCCGACGTTATACGGATTGCCGCAGTCCCGGATCGTCGTGAACCCCTGACGCAAGAATTCCTTCGCATAGGCGATAGAGTCAAAGATGTAATCATTCTGGCTCTTCGCCGCGACCCAGAAGAAATTATCCGAAGAGAAATACAGGTGCATGTGCAGGTCAAACATGCCCGGCAGGACGGTCTTGCCGGCGAGATCGATGACCTCCGCATCTTCCGGTGCTTTCAGCGTGCCGGCAGGGACGATCTTCGCGATCTTCTTGTCCTCCAGCAGCAAATCCGCCAGTTCTCCGTCAAAGCCATCGGTCAGGTAGGATACGAGCCGGGCGTTTTTGAATGCGATCATGGGGTTCCTCCTTGTGGTATTCTGTGTGATGTGTGAGCAAAGAAGCATTCGTCGCCCTGTATTCTGATGATATCAGAGGTGCTATCAGTTTGTCAAGCGCTTTGTGTCACAAATTCCATTCAGATGCTTTTATTTCTGACACGAGATTTGCAAATCCGGATTTGTGGGACTGCGGGCGCGTGGCGGCCTCCATAAATCACGACAGTCCTTCCCGGCTGGAACACACGATTCCTTTACCGGAAAGCAGTCATGGTACCAAAGCCCTTATTTCATGGAACTGTACCAGTTTTCAGGGGCTCTGGTACCAATTGCTCTGGTAATCAGGGTTCAAAGCACCATTCATACGCCCCGATCTGCCTCTGAAGAGGCGAAATTGGTACCAGAGGGCGAAAATATTGGTACTGTACCAGTTTTCAGGGGTTCTGGTACCAATTGGCAAAAAGCTAACCAAACATACCCGGTATCTTCAGATTCGATCTGCTTGTTCGCCAACCCCCCGGTTCATCTCAAGCCCTACCAGCCCGCTCACAGAACGCGGAACGAAAGCCGGACGGCCTGTTTTCTCTCCACGAAAAGAGGCTGCCCGCCGGCAGCCTCTCCGTTCTCTGATTGTTGATTGAAACGCTCCGTACTAGTACTCCAGGCCCAGCCCGTTCGCGATGTTGCAGATGAAGTCCTGCACGTTCGTGACGATGCCCTTGGACGAGAGGGAACCTCTGTCCGCCAGCTTGTTGATGACGAACTCGGAGACGTCGCAGACGTAGAAGTACGTCTGGCGGACGGTGCCGTCCGGCATCACGCGGAAGGACGGGGTCATGTTGCCGACCGCGATCGAGTGGAGCATCGTCGCCATCGAAATGACGGTGGTCGCCTTGCGGACGCAAGCTCTCATCGCGTCCTGCGCGGCGTAGCAGTTGCCATAGACTTCCGGCAGCGGGCCGTCGTCGCGGATGGAACCGCCGAGGACGATCGGAACGTTGTGCTTCACGGCGGTGACGATGATGCCGTTATCGAGGTTTTCCTGCTCGATGAACGCCGGGATCGATCCGGCCGCCCGGACTCTGTTGATCAGGTCGAGGTGGTTGTAGTGTCCGTTGTGGACGTTTTCCTGTGTATAGATGTTCTGGCCGAGGGCGGTGTTCATGTAAGCGCCTTCGAGGTCGTGCGTCGCGAGCGCGTTGCCTGCCAGGACCGCGTGCGCGTAACCGTTCGCGATGATTGCGGACAGCGCCTTGCGGGCCCGGATGTCGAACGAGAACGCCGGTCCCATGACCCAGACGATGTTGCCGTGCTCTTTCTCGTGCTTCAGGAGCTCGATGATCTCATCGAAGTCCTTGCCGAACGCGGTCTCTCTGGATCTGCCGGTACGGAACGCGAAGGTGTCGCCGGACGCGGATGCTTCGTTAAAACCGTCAGCGTGCATGTAGATGCCTTCCTCGCAGTTCTCGGTGCGGCCGCAGACGACGAGGTCGCCTTTTTTGAGCCTTCTCGCCTCAAAAGACTGCATCTTTTCTCCGTCAAACATCGGAACGGTATCCATGCGGCTCTCTTCGCACATGATCCAGGTGCCGTTGACCTTGAAGTATTCAGGGAAGATCGACAGCGCGTGGAAGTCGAACGGCGCGACGCCGTCAGCCGGGGCCGGCTCCATCCGGCAATCCGGGGAGTCGATGAACTTCTGCTCGGTGAAATCCGGTGCGGTATACTCTCTCAGTTTGAATGCCATGTTTTTCCTCTTTCTTTACTATAGTCGATGTTTCTATGACGTCCAGCATACCTATAACTGACTTTTTGCGTTACTTTCATTATACCGACGGGTTATCCGCTGTCAACTGATCCCGGCCTTCCAAAATCACTAGAGTTATTGGTCGCACCCAACAATCCGATTGATCGTTTCCGGAGAACCGTTTCCTGCCGTTAATCGCTTTCGTTCCGGCGCATCCGCTGCTTGAGGAGCGCCAGCGCCCGCACGGCGTCCCGGCGCTCATACGTGTGCTCCGCGAGCACGTAGCTCGCGTCGCCGTTCGCGGCCGTCGGGTCCTTGGACCGGTAAAAGCACATGACGCTCCGCTCGAGATACGGGTTCTGCGTCACCATGTCCTTCGCCGGCACCATGCTCATCGCGATGACCGGGATCCCGCGCGACTCGGTCTCCTCGATGGACTTCGCGTAATCCACGTGATTGTTCCCGAGCCCGTTGCACGAGAAAATGGCGCCGTCGGCGCCCATCGCCTGCAACAGCGTCCCGACCCGCTCACCGGCCCGCATCTTGTCGTCATTGCTGTCCGGGCAGCCGATAATCACGACGCCCCGGAGGTTGACCTCCGGATCCTTTGAAACGACCTCCAGAAGCGGATCTTTGTAATAGTGCTTGGTGGTCTCCTTCATACTGGTTCCGATTCCCATGGCTTCCCTCCTCAATCCAGCGCGTGCAGCACGCCATCCCGGTATTCGTTGGCCGTCAGCACGATCGGCATCCAGTGCGCATCGATGACGGAAAATCCGCCCTCGACCCCGCATGGCTCCTTGCCGAACACCAGCGTCTCGTACACCGCGCCCTGCCCCGACACTTCCTTCATGATCACGACATCCTTCCGGCCGGGCTCATACGTCTCCTGAAACTCCGCCTTCTCCGTGCACTGCTTGCCGGTGAAGCGCTTCAGCTGATCCCGGAAGATCTGGATGAACCGGTCGCAGGCCTGGTGGATCCCGAGCACGACCGCGCGCTCCGACCACGTCCCCGCCCTGACCGTGACGTCAAAGAAAATCAGCACATCGTCCCGGTCCGGCGTCCCGGCCTTGCCGAATTCGATCTTCTCGCGGATGATCCCGTTGCTCGCGCCGAAGTTGCAGACCTGCTTGCCGTCCTCATCCACCCCGGTCAGCAGCACGTAGACGCCGCCGAGCGTGTTGGTGATGCCCTCGCCGACCTTGCCGAGCACTTTGGTCGAGATCGGGATCACATCCATGATCGTGTTGGTGTACTGATCCTGCTCTTCCGGGTGGATGACGCGGATCCCGATGTCCGTGATCGCCGGATGGACCCTCTTCAGCCCCTCCGCGACCGACGGATCCACGGTCATCACGCCCTGCGCGGTGATCCTGTTCTCCTCTCCGATGGCGACCTCCCGGACGGCGTACGTCCGGATCACCAGCCTCGTCCCATACTCCATCTGATTCTCCTCCCTCTCATTCCGGCGTTTCTCCGCGCGCGGCCCCGGGCATCCCCGTCACCGGACCGGCAGCTCCGCGCCGCATTCCATGCAGTAAGCCATCCCCGGCTCGCACTGCACCCCGCATTCCGGGCAGTACACCACATCTTCCTCGCGCACGGCATCCCGGATCTCCAGCCTTGTTCCCTCCCGGAGCTTCTCCAGGACGCGCTCCGCGTAGCGGTTGATCTTGAGGTTCTGCTCGCTGAACCGAAGCTCCGGCCACGCCGCCCGCATCCCGGCGAGCACCGCCCGGTACGATTCCTCCTGCGCGAACAGCAGCGTCGTGATCCGGTACTGCCCCGGCCGGTCGATGAGCAGCGTGATGTTCCGCACCGCATCGCAGTACAGACAGACGTACACCGACCCGTCCATCACGATGATCCCGTTGTCCGGCACCCGGCCCGCCTCATCCGTCAGAATCAGCCCCCGGCCGCCGAACGTGACGGCCCCGAACAGCCCGGGCCTTCTGTTGATGAGCAGGTGGTTCCGTCCAGGGCATTGAATTTTTGTCATATTAGAATTACTCCTTAAACTATCATACGTTGTGTCGCCGGCAGCCCTTCGGATCATCTTCCCTAGCGGCGTCTTGTCCGGGCGGAGGGGCTCGCCGGCAGCCGCGATTTGCGGAACCAGCTTTCTACCAACGCATCCGTTACGGATCATCCTCCTCCGGCGGCGTCTTGTCCGGGCGGAGGGGCTCGCCGGCAGCCGGTTCTTAGCGATTGGCAAGCGCGTTAGCGCGTAGCCAGAGCTTAGAACCGTTGCGTCGCCGGCGCGAGGCGAGAGCCGTACCCGACGCACGGACAAGCCGCTGCACTGCGCGAGGCGAGAGCCGTACCCGACGCACGGACAAGCCGCTGCACTTTACGAAGAAAGCCACGCTGTTGAGCGCGGCTTTCTCCTCTGCAATTCTAGCGATTGTACTACTTCATCATGGACAGCAGCGCGCTCATCAGCGCAGCACCGTTGTCCTGCTGCGTCGGCTGCGGTTTGCTCTGCCCGCCGAGCAGTGCGCTCAGGAGATCCGCCGTGGTGGAAGTCTGCTGCGTCTGCTGTGGCTTCTGCGAAAGGCCGCCGAGCAGTCCGATCACGTCCGTCATATCGATGCCGTCCGCCAGGTTGATGCCCTGCTGCTTCTGGTTGCTCGCGTGGCTTGTCGCGCTCGAAACTCCACCGAGCAACGCCGGCGCCAGGACCGCCAGGACCTTCGCGACATCCTTCGCGTCGATCCCGCTCTCCTTCGCGATCTGCTGTGTAACTTCCTTCTGGTTGCTGCCGAAGATGTGGCCGAGGATCTTGTCGCCATCGACTTCGTCCGCTTCCTTGATCTGCGTCGCCATCGGCTTCTCGGTCTTGTGCTGGCCGAGCGCGGACAGCAGCGAGCTCGCGCCGCTCTCCGAAGAGGCGTTCTTGGTCAGATACTTCAGCAGGATCGGGAGCGCGATCGCGATGAGCATCTTGATCTGCTTCGACGAAAGGCCGGTCTTGGCCTTCACGGAATCAACAGACGACTGGGTCGTCATTGAGCTTAACAGTAAATTCAAAAGGTCCATAGTTCTCCTCCCTGTGATCATAAAACTACTGCTATTATTATATACCAATCCGCACGGGTTGACTACAATTGTTTTCGAACAGGAGGAAAGTTTTACCGAAAATCTTCCCAACCGAGAAAAACGTATTGGATAATCCGAATCGGTCTGAGCTATACGGATTATTTCAGATTTGAACATGTTTGTGTGGCCAAATCTATCATTTAAAGGGAAAGTCCGTATTGGCCCTCGTTTTTGGAAGGCCTCCAATACGGACATGACGGTGGTTTTTCAGCAAAATAACGGTTTTTTCGTATTGGAACCGGGCTGCAGCGCCGGGCCCATACGTTTATTATGGTTGGGGCGTATGGGTGCGGGCGCCTGGCTCGATCCAATACGTTTTCTGTGGTTGGGGCGTATGGGTGCGGGCGCCTGGCTCGAGCCAATATGCTTTCAGCAGCAGCGTCCGCTGCGGACCGCCGGATCAGCGGAAGATGCTGCGGTCCGGGATGTCCATCTCCGACGCCTGGTTCTGCGCCTGGAGCACCACGACCTTCGCCGGGGTCGGATCGGTCGTGTCCATGAAGCTCTCGGATTTGATCCAGACGTTGGTGAAGTACGCGGCGAAGTCGTAGACGGTCCCGAGCACGTCGAAGCCGTAATGGTTCTCCGCGCTGCGGTAGTGCATCGGGATGGTGAAGCGCGGCTCGAGCTGCATCGTCAGGAGCGCCGCCTGCCGGGCGTCGATCGTGTAGTAGCCGCCGACCGGGATCATCAGCACGTCGCAGCCCGCGATCGCCTCCATCTGCTCCGGCTCCGGCTCGCAGCCGAGGTCGCCGAGGTGGACGATCTTCTCGCGGTCCGTCTCGATCACGTGGATGAAATTCATCCCGCGCTTCGCGCCTTTCTCATCGTCGTGGTAGGTCATCATCTTGGTGATTTTGAACGGCGACTTTTCTTTCGGTTCGATCGTCACCGTCTGCACAGCGTTGTGGTCAAAGTGGTCGTGGCTGCAGTGCACCTCGTTCGCCGTCTCCCGCATGTCGGAGAGGCCCGGCACGGAGCCGTCTTCGTACGGATCGAGGATGAGGCTGTAGCCATCCTCTTCGATTTTGAAACAGGAATGTCCGATCCAGGTGATCTTCATGATTGAATCCTCCTTATTTTACTGTCTGTCTCTTTACAGCACGATTTCCTTCACGTCGTCGAGCGTCAGCTCCAGCAGATCCTGATCCGTCAGGACCGCCGCGCCGTCCTCCGTGTTGAGGTCACCGAGGCCCGCCAGGCGGTTGGCCTGGTTGACCATGGCCTTTTCAAAGAAGTTCCGCACGTCGCGGCCGTTCGCGTAGTTTTCGCCGCGGTGCTCATAACGCTCCTTGAAGAACTCCTGCACGTAGCTGTAGGCCTCATCGGAGACCGTGTAGCCGCCCTTGTCGCAGCGGAAGCGGAAGATCTGCGCCAGCTCGTCCGGCGTATAGTCGTCGAAGTAGATGAACTTGTTGAACCTCGACTTGAGCCCCGGGTTGGACGACAGGAACTCCTGCATCAGATCCGGATAGCCCGCCACGATGACCGCCAGGTCGTCGCGGTGGTCCTCCATGCCCTTGAGCAGGGTGTCGACCGCCTCCTGGCCGAAGTCGTTCTCGCCGCGGTTCGCCGTCAGCGCATAGGCTTCGTCCACGAAGAGCACGCCGCCGAGCGCGCGCTTGAGGACCTCGCTGACCTTGATCGCGGTCTGCCCGACGTAACCGCTGACCATCCCGGAGCGGTCGACTTCGACGAGCTGGCCTTTGGACAGGACGCCGATGCGGTAGTAGATGCGGGACAGCAGCCGGGCCACCGTGGTCTTGCCCGTGCCCGGGTTGCCGGAGAAGACGAGGTGCAGCGACACATCCGACTGCTTCATGCCGCGCTCCTCGCGGATCTTCATGATCTGCATGAGGTTGATCAGGGAATCCACGTCCTTCTTGACCTTCTCGAGGCCGATCAGGGCGTGGAGCTCCTCCAACAGCTCCTCGAGCGGCGGGATCTCTTCCTCCGCCTCCTGCCCCGGCTTGGCAGCTGCGCCCGGCGCCGCGGCCGCGGCTTTTTCCTTGCGCTCGATGTAGTCGCGGTATTCGTAATCGTATTTCTCGTAGTAGGAGCGCATCGACTCAAGGATGCTGGTCAGGCTCTCAACCTCCTTCTCGTCGACGTATTCGTCGCAGGCGAGGAACTCCTTGCCGATCAGGTCGAACAGCTGGTAGATCGTCAGGCAGGACGGCTCGTCGCGCTCCACATGGCGGTTGCGCATCTCGTTGTCCGAGTTGACGATCAGCTGCATGATGAGCGGCGTGTTGCGCTCGATGTCGCTGATCCGTGGATCGTAGAGGACCAGGCGCTCGAGATCCTTGGACGAGTAGTCCGCATTTAAGTATTCGCTGATGAAATGCGCCTCGTGCTCGCTGAAGATCCCGTCCCGCGCCGACAGGTGCGCCAGCATCCGGATCGTCTCGTGCCGGAAGACATCGTAGGTTGAACGCTTGGACGTCCGGTCGATGGTCCGGATGCCGAGCCCGTTTTTGTCGAGATTGTCGCACAGATTTTTGGTCAGTTCAAGCGTGCTCTTGAGTACGGTTGACATAGGTAGCTTTCCTCCTTATTCCAGCACGTAGACCCGCACGTTGCGGCGTCCCCAGCGCTTTGCTTCTTTAAGACTTCTCATGTAGAGGTCCGTCTTGGTCCCCTTGATCGCGCCGCCGGTGTCGTTGGCCACGGCGATCCCGTAACCCTCGACATACAGCCGCGTCCCGTACGGAATCACCGACGGATCGACGGCGCAGGTGCCGTAGTGGCATTTTCTGCCCGTGGACCCGTGCGCGTTATTGCCAAAATAGTAGGCGGACGAGTTGGAGATGAACATGCTCGAGTACGTCGTCTCGCCGCTCTCCCCTGTCACCGAGGTGCCGCACCGGAGCACGTGGTCGACCGGCTCCGTGACCCACTCCTTGAGCTCGCGCTCCGTGCCCTCGTCCTTGCCGTTGATGTAGGTCGTCGTGTAGGTGAAGACGCCCTCGCCGTCACTGCCTTCGGTCTCCTGGATGACGCCGGAGCTCAGCGACGGATCCAAAATGACCCGGTCCTGCGCCTCGACGGTCTCGGTCTTGTCCTCCACGACCTTGTGGACCTCCTTGACCTCGACCTTCGTGTCCGCCGTCATGGTCTCACCGAGCGCGGGCTCCACGATGTCGTCCTCGTCGTAGACGATGCCGTTCAGCGCGAGGCTGTCCTCCACCGTGCCCGGCATCAGGATGAACGCCTGCTCTTCTCCGGCGATCACCGCCGTGGAAGCCACGCAGCGCGTCACCTCGATGGACAGGTCCGGCTCGATCCTGCGGTCGAGCGCCGGATGGACGAGGTCGTCCGGGCCGAGCTCGACGCCGAGCTCTCCGAGCAGCTCCTCCACCGTCGCGGAGCGGGTCTCGAGGGCCTGTTCCGCCGTGCCGTCCATCGTGATCTCATTGAAGACCACAGGTTCCGGGATCGCGTACTCGACCGACTGCCAGATGACGAGCCCGACCGCGAGCAGCACCATGACGCCCATGGTCTTCGTGTGCCGGTCCTTCAGGACGCGCTCCTTCAGCGTGGGTCTGCGGTTTTCGTTACTGTCCATCCGGCTCCTCCTCTCCCGCGGTCAGTTCTTCCGTCTCGTAAGCCGCCTGCAGCGCGGACAGCGTATCACTCCGGACCGCTTCGTCCGCAGCCGTCTTGCGCGCGAGCAGGGACGCTTCGATCCCTTCCGCCGCCCGGTAGCCTCTCTTCGCCGCGATCCGCTGCAGATCGTTCGCCGCAACCGCGCCCATCTCGATCTTCAGCGTCTCCTCGCCTTTGTTGAAGGAGACCCGGGCGGATGGCTCCCCGTCGAACAGGAAGACCGACGTGGCTTTACACGGGGTGACCAGGATGTCGGTCCCGCTGGCGCCGTCCTCCGTCCCGATGCGGTAGCCGCCCAGCTCGCGGCCGTTCACCTCCAGGACCTCCAGCCCGTCGTACAGGCAGAGGTAGCTTGTGGTGACCGCGCACTCACACCACTGCCCTGCCGCGAACTGCGGGTATTCCTCGGTGTTGAACGCGAGCCACTCCCGGGTGGCCCCGTTCCGGTTCCGCACGATCAGCTGCCAGGACGCGCTCTCCGGCGTCTCCTCCCCGTCCTCGAACGCCTCGAGGAACGCGGCCGCCTGTTCCGCGACGTCCTTCGGATACGCCGGCTCCGCCGGGATCTCCACCTTGTATTTCTCCTCCAGCGCCTTCAGCTGCGCCTCCGGCACCCCGTTTTGGTACCAGCGGTACTGCTCCTGCAGCGCCTTGAGTTCTTTTTCGTACTCTTCCTTTGCCTTTTTGGCTTTCGCCTGCGCCTCTTCGTACTTCTTCGCCGCGGTCAGCGCGTCCTGCGCCGCCTTCAGGTTGGTCTCGTTGAGCGTCTTGAAGCGGATGATGTTCTCCTTGCGCAGCGCATTGTAGACCTTGGACGGATCGGTCGAGGCGACCTCCCCGAGCGTCATCTCCTCCGGCGCCGCGTACCACGTCACGCCGCCGTCCTCAAACACCCAGGCCGAGACGACCGAAGACGCTTCGTCAAAGCGCCCGTCCTCCGACGTCACATGGTACCAGATCTGCCGGTCCTTGCCGCCAAACGCCTCGCTCATCGTCCGCTCGTCCGGCTGCATCCGCCACCACGCGGCGGTGGCCGCGGCGCCGATCACGAGGACCGCCGCCAGCACCAGGAGCACGATCCGCCGCCGGCTTCGCCGCGGCGCGGCAGGTTCCTCTTCCGGGTCCTCCGGGTCCGCTTCCGGAGCGGCCGGCTCCTCCGGCAATTCCTCCGCTTCGGCAGGCGCGGCCGGCTCTTCCGGCAACTCCGGAATCTCCGGCTCCGGCGCTTCCTCCCCGACGAAGACGAACGGCTCGTAGCTCGCGTACGTCTTGTGCCCGTCGTCCGTATACGCAAAATCCGGCGCGGCGATCCCGTACTCTTCCAGCGCTTTATCGATCCCTTCGTGCCCGGTCAGGTCCTGCGAAGGCTCCGGGGACCCCTCCTGCACCGCCTTATTCTCCTGCACGGCCGGCACTGTGTCCTGCAAACTCTTCTTTTTCTTTTTTCGTTTCGACACGGCCTGCCTGCTGCTCCTTCCGGGTGAACTCCGTCCGCCCGGAAGTTCCGGGAGGACGTTTGGATTTATTATACACCACCGGAGCGCAGTTCCTCAGGCTTTGATTCGGGCGGACCCGCCGATCCGTTATTTTCTCTGCACAGAGGACCCGCAATCTGATATAATCGAGTCAGAAAACGATCCAAACAGGAGGGAAGCATGCTCCGGGAAAAACGATATGAACGACAGAACTGGCAGGGCGTCATCCACACGACGTGGAATCCCGACGGCCCCGGCGTGGTCCGCCTGCACATGATCCCGCCGAAGTTCCGGTGGCTTGAGGACACGCCGGTCCTGGTCATCATCAACGGGCAGGACATCGTGCCGATCAACGAGGGCTGGGCGATCCTGCTGACCGAGCTGATCGAGCGGATCAACCGGCACGGCGAACAGCCGATCGACGACGAACAGATGAACGGGATCCTGCAGGAGACGTTCCGGGCGGTCCGCAAGATCTACGGGCGCGTGCCGGAGGAGATGCTCCGCGAAGACCTCCGGCTGCTCATCGATTCGTTTGAAGCCATCGCCCGGGGCAAGAAGCCGCCGATGGAATTCGGGCTCCTGTCGCTGGCCGACTACGCGCCGAACATGACGGCGCCGCACCGGATGGACCTGATGGTCTCCGCGATGACCCGCGAAGGGACCTGGCACTGCAACCAGCGGTGCCTGCACTGCTACGCGGCGGGGCAGGAGTTCGCGGAGGTGCCGGAGCTCTCCACGGAAGACTGGAAGACCATCATCGCGAAGTGCCGGAAAGCCGGGATCCCGCAGCTGACGTTCACCGGCGGCGAGCCGACGCTCCGCGGGGACCTCTGCGAGCTGATCCGGGAGGCCCGCTGGTTCGTCACGCGGCTCAACACCAACGGCGTGCTGCTGACGAAGGACCTGTGCCGGCAGCTCCACGAGGCCGAGCTCGACAGCGTGCAGGTCACACTGTACTCGCACGATTCGGTCGTGCACGACCTGCTCGTCGGAACGAAGGGCTGGGATAAGACCGTCCGGGGCATCCGGAACGCGCTCGAGGAAGGCCTGAACCTCTCCGTCAACACCCCACTCTGCTCCCTCAACCGCGATTATGCGGAGATGTTGAGCTTCCTGCATGAACTGGGTGTCCGGTACGTCACGTGCTCCGGCCTCATCGTGACCGGAAACGCCCGGGAGGAGGCTTCCCGGGAGACGCAGCTGACGCCGGAGGAGATCACGGAAATCGTAAAGGAAGCCTCGGCGTACGCGTTCAGCCACGACATGGAGATCAGCTTCACCTCGCCGGGCTGGATCGACGCGGAGGCGCTGACCGCAATGGGACTGACCGTCCCGTCCTGCGGCGCCTGCCTGTCCAACATGGCGGTCACGCCGGACGGCCGGGTCATCCCGTGTCAGAGCTGGCTCTCGAACGCGCCGCTCGGCAGCCTGCTGACGGATCAGTGGCCGCAGATCTGGACTGCAGCCGAACCGATCCGCGAAAAGACCCTCCGGACGCAGGGCATCTGCCCGCTCCGGGCGTCGGAGAAAGGAGGCACGCGATGAAAAGAACGCTTTTGACTGTGCGGCTCCGCGCGGCCCTTCGGTGCCTCGCGGTCTGCCTGCTCGCAGCCGGGATCACGGCAGGTACCGGACTCTTCGGTCACAGCAGAGCCTTCGCGGCGGACTACCTGGATCAGATCGATTCGTACACGATCACCGCCTCGATGGAAGAGGACGGCTCCGTCCGGCTGGTCTACGATATTCAGTGGACGGTGCTCGATTCGGACAGCGAAGGTCCGCTGAGCTGGGTCAAGGTGGGCATCCCGAACGAGCACGTCAAGGAATTCGAAGCGCTGAGCAGCGACATCGATCGCATCAGCTACTACGCGAGCGGCGGCGATTTTGTGCGGCTCGACCTGGACCGCGACTACTACGAAGGCGAAACGGCGGATCTGCGGTTCTCGATCCGGAGTTACGCGCTCTACGAGCAGATGAGCGGCGACAGCGGGAACTACTACCTGTACAGCTTCACGCCGGGCTGGTTCCCGGAGACCCCGGTCCGCCAGCTCGAGGTCCGCTGGGCGAAGGAAAACGCCTTGAGCGCCTCGCCGAAGGACTACACGGAGGTCACGGGCGAGGACGGCAAGGAGTACTACGTCTGGCAGACGCCGCTCGATCCGAACGAGGTCCTGCACGTCTCCGTCGCCTACCCGGAGGGCGCCTACGCCTATAACTACGGGGACGACATCGAGCCGGAAGGCCGCTCCTCCGCAGAAAAAGATTATTCCATCGTTGTCGTCGCGGTTACCGCGATATTCATCGTCACCATGATCCTGATCACTGTGATCGACCGGATCACCGCGCGGTCCTACAAGAAGCGCCGGCGGTCCGGCGGCGGGATCTTCTTCGGCGGTGGCGGCTACCACGGAGGGGGCGGCCGCAGCAGCGGTGGCGGCGGGAGCAGCTGCGCGTGCGCGTGTGCCTGCGCCTGTGCCTGTGCGGGCGGCGGCCGGGCCGGCTGCAGCCGCAAGGATTTCTACGGGACGAAGATGACGACCGAACGCCTGCGGGACGCGATCGACGGATACGAAAAATAGCACATCCATAACGAACGCGCGGAAGGCCTGCCCTCCCGCGCGTTTTTTTCTTATGATTTCAAGCGGCTATCTCGGCGCCTTCCGGATGCGCGTGACGACGCCGCGCGGCTCCTCGCCGCGAAGGACCCTCTGCAGGTTGTCCCAGACGACCACGACCCTGCGCTCCACGTTCTCCCAGCCCACGCCGGCCATGTGCGGCGTGAGGATGACCTGCTCCATCGTGCGGAGCTTGCTGTCCATGGAAAGCGGTTCCCTGTCGTAGACGTCCAGCCCCGCCGCCGCGATCTGCCCGGTTTCGAGCGCTTCGATCAGCTCGTCCTGGCGGATCACCTCGCCGCGGCTGATGTTGACGACCACCCCGCGCGGTCCCATCAGCGCGAAGTGCTCCTTTCCGATGAGTTTGTCGGACTCCTCGTTGAACGGCAGGCAGACGAACACCACGTCCGAAACCTTAAACAGCTCGTCCAGCGAGACCGCCTTCGCCGGGATCAGCTCCTCGACCGTGAGCGGCATGTCCAGACGATCGTAGTAGACGACGTCCGCGTCAAAGCCCTTGCTGCAGATCTTCGCGATCCAGCGGCCGATGTTGCCGAGGCCGACGATGCCGACGGTCTTGTGGTACAGTTCGGAGAACGACAGCTCGTCGAGGTTCTCCCGCCACTTGCCTTCCTTCATCGCCGCCTGTGCGTACGGGATCCGCCGCAGGGCCATCATGGCCAGCGTGACCGCGTGCTCCGCGACGCTGATGGAATGCGCCTTCATCTGCGCGACCGGGACGCTCAGGTCATCCAGCACCTCCGGCGGCAGCTGGCCGAAGCCGGAGCTCATGTACTGGATGAACTTCAGCTTCTTCCCGGCACGGAACACCTCTTCCGGCGTCTCCACGCCGGAGATCAGGAAGTCCGCGTCTTCTACCGCGCGGCACTTCTCTTCAACCGGCGCTTCCTTGCGGACGACCTCCAGCTCGAAGCCTTCCGGAACGGTCTCCAGAAACCGCGGGATGTAGTCCGGCAGCGGATTGATAAATGCGACTTTGTAGTTGCTCATAGTGCTCCTCCTTTACGAGAGTGCCCTCGGATCCGTGATCACGCCGCGGACCGCGCTCGCCGCAGCGGTCGCCGGGGAGGACAGATAGATCAGCGACTTGATCGTGCCCATGCGGCCGATGAAATTGCGGTTGTTGGTGCCCAGCACGACTTCCCCGTCGCTCATGAGCCCGTACGGCTGGCCGCAGCACAGCCCGCAGCACGGGTGGCTGACCATGGCGCCCGCCTCGATGAACGTATCGATATAGCCGAGTTCCATGCACTTCTTGTAGATGCCGATCGACGCCGGGATGATGACCAGCTTGAGGAACGGCGCCGCGTGGCGGCCCTTCAGGATCTCCGCGGTGACCCGCATGTCGTCCAGACTGCCGTTGGTGCAGGAGCCGATGTAGACCTCGTTGATCTTCGTGCCCTCGACCTCGCCGATCTCGTGCACGTTGTCGACGCCCTGCGGGCAGGACAGGTGCGGCACGATCTCCTCCGCGCGGTAGTACAGTTCTCTGCAGTACTGCGCGTCCTCGTCCGGGCGGATCCAGTCGATGTCTTCGAGCGGCAGATCGAAGTACGCCGCGGTCTTCTCATCCGCCGGGAACAGCGCGGTCTTGCAGCCCGCCTCGAGCGACATGTTGGCGATCGTGAACCGCCCGGACATCTCCATCTCTTCAAACGTGCTCCCGACGAACTCCATCGAACGGTAGGTCCCGCCGTCCGCACGGAGGTCTCCGAGCACTTTGAGGATGACGTCCTTGGCGCTGACGTTCTCCGGCAGCCGGCCTTCGACGGTGATCCGGATCGCCTCCGGGACCTTCATCCACATCTCGCCGCTCCCGAGCGTCGCGGCCATCTCCGTATACCCGATGCCGGTGCAGAAGCAGCCGCCGCCCCCGTACGTCGGGGTGTGGCTGTCCGTCGCCACGACGACCGTCCCCGGCAGCGCGTAGCGGTATTCGTGCATCAGCGTGTGGGAGATGCCCTCCCCCGCGTGGATGCGCTCGATCCCGAAGCGGTCGGAGAGCTCAAAGCCCGCGTGGTAGTGCTCCGGATCGCCGGCCGCCTGGTTGGTCGGGCACAGGTGATCCAGGAAGATCACGGCCTTCTCCGGGATCGCGATTTTTTTGAACCCCATGTCGTCCAGCTTCTGCACGACGAACGGCGTGTAGATGTCGTGGATCATGCAGCGGTCCGGCTTTGTCATGACGATCTGACCCGGTTCCACGTCGGCGAGGCCGGTGTTCTGCATGAGGATCTTTTCTGCCATCGTATAACCCATCTCACACCTCCTGATTCAACCGGCGGTAGTGTGCCACGAGCCCGCCGTTCTGAATGATCTCGAACAGGTTGTCCGGGATCTCCTTGATCGGCACCTCGTGCCCGTTGACCCGAATGCAGCGGTTGACTTCCACGGTCAGGGTATCGCCCTCTTCGCACAGGTCGTAGACGTCGCCGCACTCGATGAGGAACATCCCGTTGTTGATCCCGTTGCGGTAGAAGATCCGCGCGAAGCTCTTCGCGATGATGCAGTTGACGCCGAGCGCCTTGATGCACTCCGGCGCGAACTCCCGGGAGGACCCGCAGCCGAAGTTCTTGCCGGCCACGAAGATGTCGCCCGGCTGCGCCTCGGACGCCAGCTCCGGACGGAGCGGCTCGAGGCAGTGGCGGCTCATGTCTTTGGCCGTCGGCAGGACGCCGTAGCGGCCCGGGATGATGGTGTCCGTATCGACGTCATCCGGCAGCTTCCAGATCTTTCCGCTGAAACTGTATTCCATGCCTACGCCTCCTTTCCCGTGAGCACGCCGGTCAGCGCCGCTCTTGCGACGGAACCGGCGGAAGCGATCCGGATGCGGGACTTCTCCGTCCCGGAACATCCGATGTAGTTGTAGCAGCCGGTCGACGCCAGGACTTCGCCGTCCCCGACGACGCCGATCGACGTCGTCTGGCAGGACGCGCAGCCCGGGTTGGTGACCTGCGCGCCGCAGTCGAAGAAGATGTCCACCAGGCCCTCGTGCACCGCCTGCAGGTATGTCTCGTTGTCGACGAATCCGATCAGCAGCCGGAGCTCCCGCCGGATCCGCCGGCCCTTCAGGATCGACGCCGCGAGCCGCAGCTCTTCGATCCGCCCGCCGGCACAGCCGCCGATGAAGCAGGCGTTGACCGGGACCTCCGTCTCCGCGAGCGGGACCACGTCGAGGATGCTGCCCGGATTCACCGTCACCGGCTGTACCGACGAAAGATCGAACGTTTCTGCCGGCTCTCCGGCATCCTCCGCGAAGTACGCCGTCGCGGCGCCCGCCCGGCTGAGAAGCAGGCACAGGACCTTGCGGTCATCCTGCGTCAGGCCCCGTTCCGTGCAGTCCGAAAGCGCCATGGCTTTGCCGTCCCGGGCCGCCTGTGAAGCCATCCATAGCGCAGCGTCATACCGCTCCGCGCCCTCCGGGAGCCTGCCCTCGACGCGGACATTCACCGTCTCCGGCACGGTCAGCTCCGTTTCGCCCTGCTCGAGGAGCGCCTGCATCTCCGCCTCGGACAGCCGGAACCAGAGCGCGCCCTGCGCGCCCAAGATCGTCCCATGCTCCCCGCACGAGACGACGATGTCGTCCTTCCGGACCTTCAGAAGCTCATAAGCGATGCCGGCGGACTGGAGGAACGCCAGCCCGTTTTCCCGCGCAAAATCGATGAGATGCTTCTGGATGAACGCCGACGCGAAGCTGCCGGCCGGGATGTCGTGGTCCAGGATCACCGTGATCCGGCTTCTTAGCGCCTCCGCCGGGGCCTTCCCCTGCTCCAGCATCGCCTCCGCCGCCGCGTGACCCGGTCCGTCCGTCAGCAGGATCCGGTCCGGCACGATCCGCACCCGGCTGCCCGCCGGCGCGCCCAGTCTCTGTTCGATGTAGTTCATGATCCTTCTCCTTATCGTGATCGCTTGATCGCTTGATTGCATGATCGCTGTCCGGGAAACTGTAAATTTTTCGTCCGGTTCCCGGACACTTTCCCGGACAAAACAGCCGGTTTGTCCGGGAAGCTGTCCGGGAAATACCGCAGAAATTTACAGTTTGCCGGAACTCTCTTATTTCAGCCTGTCGACGATTGCCTGGCCCATCTCGACCGTGCCGACCAGCCGGGTCCCCGGCTCTTTGCGGTAGAGATCGCCGGTGCGGTACCCGTCGTGGAGCGCCTGCTCGATCGCCGCGTCGACGGCGGCGGCTTCCGCCTTGAGCCCGAACGCGATGTCGAGCATCAGCGAGACCGACGCGATCGCCGCGATCGGGTTGGCGATGCCCTTGCCCGCGATCGAGAGGCCGACGCCGTGGATCGGCTCATAGAGGCCGAACCCCTTGTCGTTGATCGCCGCGGACGCCAGCATGCCGACCGAGCCCGTCGCGACGCCGGCCTCGTCCGAGAGGATGTCGCCGAAGATGCTGGTCGTCAGCATGACGTCGAACCGGGACGGGTTGCTCGCGATCTCCATCGCGGCCGAATCCACCAGCACGTGCTCGAGCTCGATGTCCGGGTAGTCCTCCGCGACCTTCGTCACGGTGTTCCTCCACATGCGGGAGCTCTCGAGGGCGTTGGATTTGTCGATGCTGCTGACCTTCCCGCGGCGGCCGCGCGCGATCTCGAAGGCGTTCCGCGCGACGCGCTCCACCTCGAAGGCGCTGTAGCACTCCACGTCGTACCCCTCGATGCCGTATTTGCCTTCCCGGACGCCCTTCTCGCCGAAGTAGATGCCGCCGATCAGGTCGCGGATCAGCATCAGGTCGAACCCTCTGTCCAGCACCTCGTTCTTGAGCGGCGAGTTGTTCTTGAGGTCTTCGTAGACCTTGGCCGGCCGCAGGTTGCAGAAGAGGTTGAACGTCCGCCGCAGGGCCGCCAGCCCCGCCTCCGGGCGCTGCTCCCTCGGCAGGTGGTCCCACTTCGTGCCGCCCGCCGCGCCGAAGAGGATCGCGTCGCACTGCTCGCAGATCTCCAGCGTCTCCGGCTGGATCGGCACGCCATACGCGTCGATGCAGCAGCCGCCGACGAGCCGGTGCTCCCTGTGGAACGTGTGCCCGTACAGTTCCCCGATGCGGTCCAGCACCTTCACCGCTTCCGCAATGACTTCCACTCCTGTCCCGTCGCCCGGGATCACCGCAATCTTGTAGTCAATGATTTCCTCCTATCTGCTGTTTGCCAGCTTTTCCTTGAGATCCCACAGCGCGCCGCCCGCCAGCAGGAGCGCCTTATCCTCCTCCGAAGCCTTCATCACGGCCGGGATCCGCTCCCCGCGGGTGATGTTTTCGACCGTGAAGGACCCGGTCCGGATCCCTTCATATACGTTTGCGATGCGAAGCTCGTCCGCTGCGCCGATCTTGTCATAATCCGCTTCGTTCACGAACTGCAGCGGCAGGATCCCGTAGTTGAAGAGGTTCTCCTTGTGGATCCGCGCGTACGATTTTGTGAGGACCGCCTCGACGCCGAGCATCATCGGCAGCATCGCCGCGTGCTCCCGGCTGGAGCCCTGCCCGTAGTTGCTGCCGCCGACGATCACGCTGCGGCCGTACGCCTTGCACCGCTCCACGAAGTCCGGGTCGGTGTAGCAGAAGACGAATTCCGCGAACTTCGGATAGTTCGAGATGTATTTGAGGATCGAGGAGCCGCCCGGGATGATGTCGTCCGTCGTGATGTTGTCGCCCAGTTTGAGGACCACCTTCCCCTCGACGGTTTCCGGCAGCTTCTCGCGCATCGGGAGCGTGCTGATGTTCGGTCCCATCTTGATGGAGACCAAAGCCGGGTCCGCGACATCTTCCGGCTTGAGGATCATGCTGTCGTCGATTGGATAGGTCAGCGGCTCTTGGATCTCGCGGAGCGCCTCGCAGTCAAAGACATCCCTCGGGTCCGTCAGGTGCCCGGTCAGCGCCGTCGCCGCCGCGGTCTCCGGACTCGTCAGGTAGACGACCGCGCTGTTGTTGCCGCTCCGGCCCGGGAAGTTCCGGTTGCTCGTCCGGACCGCGATTGCCTGATCGCTCGGGACCTGCCCGATCCCGATGCACGGCCCGCAGGCACACTCGAGGATGCGGCAGCCGCTCTCGATGAGATCCCACAAAATGCCTTCCTCGATCAGCTGCGTGAGGACCTGCTTGCTGCCCGGCCCGATGGTGCAGTCGATGTCCGGATGGACCTTGCGGCCCTTCAGAATCGCCGCGGCCTTTGCGATATCGCTGTAGGAGGCGTTGGTGCAGGAGCCGATGAAGACGCTCTCCGGCTTGACCGCCGCCTGCGCCCGGACCGTCGTCACGTTGTCCGGCATGCTCGGGCAGGCCGTCAGCGGCTCGAGCGCCGAGCAGTCGATCTCGACGATCCGGTCATATTCACAGCCTTCTTCCGCCGCCATCGCCCGGAAGCAATCGCCCCGGCCCTGCGCCTCGAGGAACTCCTGCGTCCTCCTGTCGCTCGGGAAGATCCCGCACGTCGCGCCCATCTCGATGCTCATGTTGCAGATCGTCTGACGATCCGGCACGCTCAGATGCTCCAGCGCGTCGCCGAAGTATTCCACCATATAGCCGATGCAGCCCTTGACCGTCATCCTGCGCATGAGCTCCAGCGCGATGTCCTTCGGCGCCACGCCCGGCCGCAACCGGCCGGTCAGCCGGACGCCCAGGACCTTCGGCGCATTCAGACGGAAGCCCTGCCCCAGCGCGGCCTTGGTCACCGTCAGCCCCCCGCTGCCGATCGCGATCATCCCGAGCGCGCCGCTCGTCGGCGTGTGGCTATCCGCGCCCAGAAGCACCTTGCCCGGCTCCGCGAACCGCTGGCAGTGCAGGAAATGACAGACTCCGTTGCCCGGTTTCGAATAGTACGCGCCGTATTTCGCCGCGATGGTCTTCATGAACTGAAAATTGTCCGCGTTCTCCGAGACCGCGCAGATGACGTTGTGGTCGGCGTAAAAAACGGTCTTCTCCGCGCGGAACCGGTCGCCTTCGAGCGCCATGATCGTCTGACCTGCCATGATCGAAGTCAGATCAGAAAACAGCGTCTGATCCACACTGATCGCGATCGGCTCACCCTCCGCCAGCGTGCCCTCCAGGAGGTGCGATCTCAGGATCCGGTATACGAGATTGTCTGCCATAGCTCTGTCTCCTTCATTATCACTTTAACGTTAATCTATCATCATTAAATCATTGAACGCGTTGGAAGTCAAGGGCTTCCGACTGCTTTAATCACCTTTAATTTGCTTAAATTGTTTTAGTTTTTACTAAAACCCTGTTGACTTTTGCGGAACGTTTTACTATTATTAAACGTGACAAGGGGACGGTTCCAATGTCATTTAGTTAGGAACAATTTTAGCATATCCAT
>CAYLSR010000002.1:0-34394 GCA_964385855.1 uncultured Mogibacterium sp. | reverse complement strand
CCTGACGCAGGCTTCCGGGCCGGGTTCATCAGTTCAGCTGCGGGCTCCTCGCGATGTTCCGGCGGCTCCTCCGCGAAGTCCCGGCCCGCTGACAGGCCAACCGCAGGCGGGTGATCCGCAGGGGAGCGAGCCCCGCCGGTCAGCACAGGCCCACCGCAGGGGGATAAATGCGCAGGGGAACGTACCGCGCAGGTCCATCGCAGACGGGCGATGCGCAGGGCTGCGGGCTCCTCGCGAAGTTCCGACGGCTCCTCCGCAAAGTCCCGGCCCGCTGACAGGCCCACCGCAGGGGGGTGATGCGCAGGGGAACGTATCGCGCAGGTTCATCGCAGACGGGTGATCCGCAGGGAAACGAATTCGAAAGGAAAGATACATGCCAAGAGTGAAGAATGAACAGACGGATACCGTCGATACTGTGGAGAGCATCATTCCGGAGGCGCCGGAAGCGCCGAGGAAGCGGCCGAACGCCAGGCGCCGCAAGCCTGCGGAGATGCCGGAGCGTCAGCCGGAGGCGGCTGCAGAGGTCGTGGCGGAGGTCGCTTCGGCGGAGGCGGAGGCGATGCCGCAGGAGCAGGAAGAGCCGGTTCAGTCGGAACCGCAGGCTCCGCAGGAACAGCAGGAGCCGCGGCCGGAGGTCGAGGGGATCCTGGAGATCGCGGAAGGCGGGTTTGGCTTCCTGCGGTTCAACAATTTCCTGACGTCGGACAAGGATATTTACGTGGGGCCGACGCAGATCCGACGGTTCGGGCTGCGGACGGGCGACAAGATCCGGGGGATCTCGAGGCTGCCGCACGCAGGGGAGCGCTTCGGGGCGCTGCTGTACGTGAGCGCGGTCAACGGGGAGACGCCGATCAGCGCTAAAAGGCGGCCGCACTTCGACGATCTGACGCCGGTCTTCCCGAACGAGAAGATCGTGCTGGAGGATTCCAGCATCGAGCTCTCGACGAGGATCATCGATCTGGTCGCGCCGATCGGCAAGGGTCAGCGCGGGCTGATCGTGGCGCAGCCGAAGGCCGGCAAGACCATTTTGCTCAAGAAGATCGCGCACAGCGTGGAGAAGAAATATCCGGAGATCGAGCTCATCGTGCTGCTGGTCGATGAGCGGCCGGAGGAAGTCACGGACATGAAGGATTCGCTGGAGCGGGCGGAGGTCATCTACTCGACGTTCGACGAGCTGCCGGCGCACCACATCAAGGTGGCGGAGATGGTCATCGAGCGCGCGCGGAGGCTCGCGGAGGAGGGCAAGGACGTCATGATCCTGCTCGACAGCATCACGAGGCTGGCCCGCGCGTACAACCTGGAGGTCCCGTCGTCCGGCAGGACGCTGTCCGGAGGGCTGGATCCGGGGGCGCTGCACCCGCCGAAGAAGTTCTTCGGCGCGGCCAGGAACCTCAAGCAGGGCGGGAGCATCACGATCCTCGCGACGGCGCTCGTCGAGACGGGCAGCCGGATGGATGACGTGATCTACGAGGAGTTCAAGGGGACCGGCAACATGGAGCTGCACCTGGACCGCAAGCTCAGCGAGCGGCGGATCTTCCCGGCGATCGACCTCTACAAGTCCGGGACGCGGCGGGAGGACCTCCTCCTCAATCAGGAGGAGTACACCGCGATGTACCTGATGCGCCGCGAGATGTCCAAGGGCAGCGTTCAGGAGATCACCGAGGACATCATCGACAACATGACGCACACGAAGAACAACAAGGACTTCGTCCGGATCCTGACGAAGCAATTGTACTGATCATGAGAAGCGCAGGCGCGCCGGCGGACCGGACGCCTTGCGGGGGAGTGTATTGTGGATTATAAAAAGATATTTCTGAAGGACGCCTGCCCGACGAAGATCGGTGGACAGGCGATCATGGAAGGCGTCATGATGCGCGGGCTCGAGCGCACCGCGATCGCCATGCGCCTGCCGAGCGGCGAGATCTTCCTCCGGACGAAGAAGAACAAGCCGCAGGGCAAGGCGAGCCGGATCCCGCTGATCCGGGGCGTGGTCTCGTTCGTGCAGTCGCTGATGAGCGGCATGGGGACGCTGATGGAGTCCGCCGACGTGCTGGAGCAGTACCTCCCGGAGGAGGAGACCGCGAAGCCGGGGAAGCTCGAGCAGAAGCTGACGGAGAAGTTCGGCGAGCGGGCGGTATGGAACCTGATGCTCGGGTTCTCGGTCGTGCTGGCGATCGTCATCAGCATCGCGGGGTTCGTCCTCTTCCCGACGGTCGCGATCGGCTGGCTTCGGCACTGGATCCAAAGCAGCATCGTGCTCAACCTCATCGAAGGGGTGTTCCGAATCCTGATCTTCGTGCTCTACGTGGTGCTCATCTCCAAGATGGAGGACATCCACCGGCTGTTTCAGTACCACGGGGCCGAGCACAAGACGATCCACTGCTTCGAAAACGGGCTGGAGCTGACGCCGGCGAACGCGCAGCAGTTCTACCGGCTGCATCCGCGGTGCGGGACGAGCTTCCTGATGTTCGTCATGATCATCAGCCTGCTCCTGTTCTCTCTGCTGGGCTGGCCGAACATCTGGCTTCGGATCGCCTCGAGGCTCCTGCTGATCCCGGTGATCGCGGGGCTGAGTTACGAGCTCCTGCGCTGGGCCGGCCGGAGCGACAATATCATCGTCCGCATCCTGAGCTATCCGGGACTGGCGATGCAGAAGATCACGACCGCGGATCCGGATGACGAGCAGCTCGAGGTCGCGATCGTCTCGCTCAAGGCCGTGCTGGTCGACGAGAAAGAACCGGTCTTCGAGGGCATCGTCGGTACCGATGCCAGGCCGGTCGTGAAGAAAGAAGCGCCAAAAGAAGAACCGAAGAGCGCAGGCCGCAGAGCCCCGCGCTACGACGACGATATCGCTTCCGTGGAGAACCTCATCAAGTGGGGGCAGCAGTGCCTCTCGATGGTCGAGAACGGCAGACGGGAGGCGGTGGAGATCTTCTGCTACGTGACGGGGTATTCCCGGGCGGAGATCATCACGCACCAGAAGGAGATCCTGGACGAAGCGGATCGCGCGGAATTTGAGCGCTGCATCGACCTTCGCCTGACGGGCACGCCGCTCCAGTACATCACAGGCGTGCAGGAGTTCATGGGCCTGATGTTCCGCGTCAACCCGGAGGTCCTCATCCCGCGGCTCGACACCGAAGTCCTGGCGGAACAGGCGATCGGCCTGCTGCGCGGCAAGGGCGTCAAGGCGCCGAAGATCGCGGACCTCTGCACCGGCAGCGGGGCGCTCGGCGTGACGATGGCGCACGAGTTCGAGGACGCGGAAGTGACGATGACGGACATCAGTCCGGGCGCGGTCAGCACGGCGATCGGAAACGCGCAGCTGAACGGCGTCTTTGACCGCTGCATCTTCCTGACGGGCGACCTCTTCGACGCGCTGCCGGAGGGCAAGGAGTACGACCTGATCCTCTGCAACCCGCCGTACATCGCGAGCAAGGTCATTGAGACGCTCGACCGGGAGGTGAAGGAGCACGAGCCTCGCCTCGCGCTCGACGGCGGCGAGGACGGGCTGGTCTACTACTGGCGCATCGCGCAGGAGGCGCACGAACACCTGTCGGAAGGCGGCTACCTGGCGCTCGAGATCGGGTACGACCAGGGTGAAGCCGTCCGGAAGCTCCTCACGGAGACCGGGCGGTACCGGACCACCGTGGTGGTCCCGGACCTGAACGGCCTGGACCGCGTGGTGATCGCGGAGAGAAACTGAAAAAACCGGTAATTCAAAAGCGTGTCAGCACCGAAAGGGTGCCGGCACGCTTCTTTGATTGCTTTCCGGGCCCGTTATTCGCCCAGCATCTCCTCGGCCTTCGCCTGGACTTCCTCGGTGGTCAGAAGCGGGGCGGAAACAGCGCCGTGTGAATCCGTGAGGGCGTAGAGGCGGTTCTGCGGTTCGATCCACAGAATCGGGCCCTCGTAGAGGCCGGAGATCTCGAAAGTCTCCGGGTCCGCCGCGATGCAGATGGATGCCGGGTAATAGTCACTGTCATAGAAGAACAGGGTCTTGTCCTTCGTTTCCCGGAGCTCGTAGCGGGCTTCCGTCGTGAACAGGTACCGCGGGCTGCTTTCAGTGACGTTGCTCAGCAGTTCTCCTGTGCCGGTATCGTAGAGGAGCAGGTCTCCGCCGGAGCAGAAGACCGCCAGCCGCGTATCCTCCCGGAAGAAGCGCAGCTCGCAGACGCTCTTTGCCGGAAGCGGCAGGGTGATCGTGCGCATCGGCTCGACGGCCGGCTCCGTCTCTGCAGTTTCCGCTTCCGCCTCAGCCTCCGCGTCCGGATCTTCCTCGACATAATAGGAAGATTAATCGTTCGCAGGCGGGGTGTCCCCGGTGATCGGCTCCAGCGAACTGAGGTCGTAGAGGTTCAGATCGTTCCCCTCTGCCGGAACGGCCGCCCACGGCCGGACCTCACCCAGCGCCGGCACCGTGTCGCCATCCCCCATGAAGAGCGCGTCATACCAGCAGTCTTTCTTCGAATCGTACAGGATCCGCCCGTCGTACGTATATTCCCCTACGCCGGAATACAGGTCCAGCAGCGCAAATCCCGACAGGCCGACGGCCTCGCAGCGGCAGGACAGGTAGCTGGCTCCTTTCTCTTTGCCGGTATACGGGACCACGGCGGTCTTCGTAAGCGCCGCGTCCCGGTACAGGAAGAGCGTGTACGCGTTTTCGTCCGGATTCCAGTCCATGGCGCCCGTCAGGATGACACCCTCCGCCGGACTGCTGCAGGAAGCCGTAGAATTGAAGTAGTGATCCAGCGTTTCATCGTTCCTGATGAGCGGGGTCTCCGTTTCGTTTTCGAGGTCGTAGATCGTCCCGTCGATGAACAGGAGACCGCTGTCCGTCAGGAACACGTTTTTCTTCTGGACTGCGTAGATCATGTTGTCGTCGGTTGTGCCAAAAGGACAGACCTTCGGCTCGGTCTTCCCGGAGGTGTCGTACAGGACAACAGACTGCGGGACATTCTCCGTATACTCCTGCACCTGATCGTAGGAGATCTGCGCGAGCTTCGTCCCGGACGGCGAAGCGACGAGGTAGTAAATGTCCTGGTTTTCCAGGGTTTCCGGGAGCGGATCCGCCAGCGGATCCGCTTTGTAAGTGATGATGGATACCCGGGATGGAGCGTCCGACGGAACGATCGCGTAGGTCATCGTTTCAAGCGAGTCTCCCGTGCAGGCGGCTGTCTGGAGGTTGTAGCCGGTCGCGGTGGAGTATGTCCGGCGCTGGTCCGTCTCGATGCCGAGGCGGCCGCTGGTCTCGCCCTCACCCCGATAGACGCAGGTCTCCAGCACACCGTCCGACAGAGCCAGAAGGAGCAGGCGGTCCGTGAGCTTCTTCGCGGAAAGGACTCTGCCGGACAGTTCGCTCTGCCAGAGCTGCTTTCCGTCCGCGAGGTCCAGGCAGAAGATGCGCTTTTTGCCGGCCGCAACGATGCGGTCGTCCAGGACCTCCATGTAATCCGCCGCGCCGAAGTCGTCACTGTACAGGGACAGATTATTGGAGGATCCGAAGCTGATGCTCGTCTGCCACCGCGGCGCCCAGTCCTGCTTCCCGTCAAACAGCATGAGGAATGGGCCGTGCCAGTTCGCCAGACCGTCCGCCAGAAGCAAATCCGAGCGGGAACCGATGAGCGCCAGCGTATCGTCCGGGCCGAAACAGAGCCGGTAGAAGAGGGTGTCAAACCGATACGACAGGTCGTCCTTGATGACGCGGAGGTCACCTGCCTCGAGCTCCCACAGGAAGAGCCTTACATTATCGGTGTCCGCCGTATGGCTGTCCGAGAAGAGAAAGGCCGCGTATTTCCCATCCGGCGACAAGGCGGCTGCCAGAACCGTGGGATACGTATCCTCCTCAAGCGTTGCCTCCCGAAGGACTTCTCCGGCTTTCACGTCGATGAGGACGAACGCGGTTGTTTCAAAGTCATGGACATACCCTACGCAGAGGCCGGCCTGAGCATCGATGGCGCGCACCGTAAGAGAGAAGTTTTCGTTGGTCTGCCACACGATACTCCCGTCTTCAGCGGAGAGGTATTCCGTTGGAAAAGCAGTGCCGTACTCAGGGGTGATCAGAAGGCCGTGATCCACAAAGCCCATCTGCGCGATCGTCGACGGATAGGCTTTCTCCCAGAGCAATTTCCCGGAGGTGGCCTCATAGACGCGCATCTGATTGTAGTTGTCTACGGTCGCCAGATACATCCCGTCCTCGGAAAGCACGGTCTTCGTGACCAACGTGCCCTGCTCAAGAGACTGCGTGTAGCGAAGGCTGGCGTCCTGATACAGGTACATCGCGTTCGAAAGCGCGTACTCCGCCGCCGGCACGTACGGCCGACCCGGAGTCCTGCCCGGCAGCGCGTTCAGCGCGTCTTCCAGCGCGCCGCGGTAATCGCCGCTCTGAAGCGCGGATTCCGAAAGGGCGGCCAGCGCGCGGGATTCGGTGATCTGGGTCTGCAGGAGCTGCTCGTGGATTTTCGCGTTCCGGTTTAAAAGCAGGCCGATGAAGGCGAGCAGGACCACGCCGGCCACGGCAGCGGCCGTCACGGCTCTGCGGCGCCGGTAGCGCTGCTCGCGGTGATAGAGGTCATCAAACGGGCAGCCGAGCAGGGCCGCGAGGATGCGCAGGCTCTCCGTCCGGAACAGCTTGTCGCGCTGGCGGTCGTTGTCCGCCACGATGTTGGCCGCGAGCGGCTCGACTTCCTCGACGACCTCGCCGGCCTCGTTCCGGATGCGCGTCAGCTGGTCCGGAAAAGACGTCTCCGGCGTGCCGTCCGCCAGCACCGCGAGGACCTTGTCCCGGCTGTGGTGTTCCAGGAAGTACGAGATCTCCTTTTGCACCCAGTAGGATCCCGGGGTGTCCGGGGTGCAGATCACGATGAGGAACTCCGAGTGATCGAGCGCGAGGCAGATGTTTTCGGAGAGGTTGTTCGCGATCGGCAGCTCGTCCTGATCGCGGAAGACCAGGCCTGGGTGCCTCTGCCCGTCCTTCTGAAGGTGCTGCGGGATCGTGTAGTGCTCGATCCGCTGGTGCAGCTTTTTGGCCGTCCGGATGTCCAGCGGCTTGTGGCGGTAGCTGATGAAAGCCTTGTAATTCCGCTCGACGCTCTGCGGCGGTTCTTGTACGGATTCGGTATCCGCTGCAGCTTCGGCTGCCGGCGTGAGGTCCTGAGGCTCCATTTTTTGTGTCCTTCCTTATAAGATGTCCATCAGAAGCGGCTTGCGGTCAGGAGAGCTTCGGCTCCATCGCCAGCTGCAGCAGGCGCTCCACGAGCTCCGGCTGCGACATCCCCATCGCCTCCCAGAGCTGCGG
Organism: uncultured Mogibacterium sp.; assembly: GCA_964385855.1. Taxonomy (GTDB): domain Bacteria; phylum Bacillota; class Clostridia; order Peptostreptococcales; family Anaerovoracaceae; genus CAYLSR01. The sequence continues at coordinate 27,100 of CAYLSR010000002.1, read as the reverse complement.
GTACATGCTGATGTTGGTGAAGCCCGGCAGCGTGTTGATCTCGTTGAAGATGATCGTACCGTCCTCCTTGTAGAAGAAATCCACGCGGGAAAGGCCGCGGCACTCCAGCGCCTTGAAGAGGCGGATGGCGTAGTCGCGGATCTCGTCGAGGACCGGCTGCGGGAGGTCGTCCACGACGCGGGTCATCGAGTTCGGATTGTTGTACTTCGAGTCGTAATCGTAGAATTCGCCCGCGGAGAGGATCTCGCCGACGCAGGAGGCTTCCGGCTCGTCGTTGCCGAGCACGGCGACTTCCAGCTCGCGGCCGACGATCAGCTCCTCGATGAGGACTTTGTCGTCGTATTGGAACGCGTTTTCGATCGCGCCCTGCAGGTCGTTCGAGGTGAGTACCCGGGAGGCGCCGACGGACGAGCCCGCCGAGGACGGCTTGGCGAAGAGCGGGAACCGGTTATTGAAGTACGACCGGACGATCGCCAGCTGCGAAACCGGATCGCTCCGGTAGGCGCGCTTCCGGAGCACATAGCTGCGGGCCTGCTGAACGCCGGTGACCGTCGCGAGCTGGTTGGTGATGGATTTGTCCATGCAGTTAGCGGACGCCTTGACGTCCGGACCGACGTACGGGATCCCGGCCATCTCGAAGACGCCCTGGATGCGGCCGTCCTCGCCGAAGTCCCCGTGCAGCACCGGGAAGATGCAGTCGACCGGGTGGACTTCCGCGTGATCGTTCTCGTCAAAAATAAGGAAGCCGTGCAGGAACGGGTCCGACGGGATCGTCGTCTGCCGGTTCCCCGGGTGCTGCTCCCACGCGCCGGACGCGATCTCATCGACGTCCGCTTCCGTTGTATACCAGCGGCCTTCCTTCGTGATGCCGACCACCAGGAGTTCATGCGCGGAGCCCTGCAGGGCCTTGAGCACGTTCCGCGCGGAATTTCTCGATACTTCGTGTTCGTCGGACTGGCCGCCGAAGATTACTGCGATTCTCATAGTCTGTGTCTCCTCATATATGTGTTATAACCTTCCTTATTTTACAATGACCGCGCGGATGAATCAACAGGAACGCCCCGGCCTTTGCAGAGATATTGACAATAAACCGCAAAGAACAGTAAAATATTATGATAGGGAAATCATAGTGAGCAGGCCTTCGGGCAAAGGAGGAGCATCATGTTAGAGGGCAAAACGATCGTACTGGGCGTCACCGGCAGCATCGCCGCGTACAAGACCGCGTATCTGGCGAGCGCGCTCAAGAAGGAGCGCGCGGACGTGCACGTCATCATGACCCGGAACGCCTGCCAGTTCATCACGCCGGTCACGTTTGAGACGCTGACGGGCAATAAATGCATGGTCGACACGTTCGACCGGAACTTCAAATTCGATGTGGCGCACATCTCTCTGGCGAAGGCGGCCGACCTCATCCTGGTCGCGCCGGCGTCCGCGGACTTCCTCGCGAAGGCGGCGCACGGGATCGCCGACGACATGCTCACGACGGTGCTGCTCGCGGCGACCTGCCCGAAGCTGGTCTCGCCGGCGATGAACACCGCGATGTACGAAAATCCGATCACGCAGGACAACCTCGCGAAGCTCCGGCACTACGGCTTCAAGATCATCGAGCCGGCCTCGGGGCTCCTCGCCTGCGGCGACACCGGCAAGGGCAAGATGCCGGAGCCGGCCGCGCTGCTGGAGGCGGTCCTCCGGGAGGCGGTGACGCCGAAGGACTTCGCAGGGCTCAAGGTGCTCGTGACGGCCGGGCCGACGCAGGAGGCGATCGATCCGGTCCGCTACATCACCAACCACTCCTCGGGCAAGATGGGCTACGCCATCGCCCGGATGGCGCAGTACCGCGGCGCGGAGGTCACGCTCGTCTCGGGACCGGTCTCGATCGAGGCGCCGGAGGGAGTCACGCTCGTTCCGGTGACGTCCGCGGCGGAGATGCACGACGCGGTCCTCGAGCGGCTCGCGGAGACGGACCTGCTCTTTAAGGCGGCCGCGGTCGCGGATTACACGCCGGTCACGACCTACGATCAGAAGGTCAAGAAGAAGGACGGCGACCTGTCCATCCCGCTGAAGCGGACGCTCGACATCCTGGGCGATGTCGCGAAGGCGCGGCGGGACGACCAGGTGATCTGCGGGTTCTCCATGGAGACCGAAAACCTGCTCGAGAACTCCCGGGGCAAGCTGGCGCGCAAGCATCTCGACATGATCTGCGCCAACAGTCTCCGGACGGAGGGCGCGGGCTTCGGGGTTGACACAAACGTCGTTACGGTCATCACGCAGGAGGATGTGACGGAACTCGGCAAGATGTCCAAGCTCGACACAGCCGACCGGATCCTGACCATCGCAAACAAGCTGTACCGGGAGAAGCTGCACCAGATCTGATAGAACGGACCGGAAGAACAGGGGGACGACATGGGAGATCAGGAGATTTTGTACAGGGAGTTACAGCGGGCGTACCGCGATAAGGAATATCTGCAGGAGCGCGGTTTTTCACAGGAACAGGCCCGCCAGCTCGACGCGCGGTGCCGCAAGGCGGCTGCAGACCTCCTGCACCTCGCCGGCCCGGACGGACGGTTCAGCGCGCAGGATGTCCTGTTCGCCTGGAAGACCGATGTGGCGGATTCCAGGGTGGAACCGGCGGACGGCTGGCTGATGCACTGCTATCTGTACCTTAGAAATATATTGTTTCCGCATCTTTCCGCACCGACAGATTCGGATGAATTTGCGGCGGGGCGGGAAAGCCTGCTGCGCTTTTGCCGCGGCGTCTACGAATACGAGCGCAAAGTCTGCGCGTTCGATCCGACGAAGGACTTCCTCCTGCTGCCGGACGAGGAGATCACGGAGAAGGGGTTTCTCCGCGAGTACCTTCGGATGCGCCGGCTGATCCGGCAGCATCACGTCTACGAGTTCATGCGCATCGGCATCGACATCACGCCGTTCAACACCCTCGGGCACGTCAGCGGCGTCCACTACGTGGCGATGTACGTCGCGAAGCAGCTGTATCAGGCGGGGGTCCCGGTGGACCTCGGGCTGGTTTCCGCGGCCGCGGCCACGCACGACATCGGCAAGTACGGCTGCCGCAAGCACGAAGAGCGGCGCGTCCCGTACCTGCACTATTACTATACCGATTATTGTCTGAACCGCTACGATCTGCCGACGATCGCGCACATCGCGGCGAACCATTCCACCTGGGATCTGGAGCTGGAGAACCTCTCCGCGGAATCCCTGCTGCTCATCTACGCCGATTTCCGGACCAAAAGCACGCGCGAGGACGGGAAGGAGATCATCCACTTCTACAGCCTCAAGGAGGCGTTCGACGTCATCCTCAGCAAGCTCGACAACGTCGACGAGGCGAAGAAGCACCGCTACACCCGGGTCTACAACAAGCTCCGGGACTTCGAGGAGTACATGCTCGAGCACGGGGTCCGCACGGAGATCGCGGACCGCGCGGACAGCTATCCGCGTGAATGCGGGGAAGCGCCCGTGCCGGTCCACCGGAAGACCGCGCTCCTGCACGGGGCAGAAGTCGCGGAGCAGATCAAATACCGGGCGGTTGATCACAACATCCGGCTGATGAGCCGGTTCAACCGCATCGAGGACTTCGCAAGCCTGCTCGAGGCGGCCCGCAGCGAGACCCGCTGGAAGAACGCCCGGACCTACATCAACATCCTGAGCGAATACTCCACCTACATGACGGACGAGCAGAAGTCGATGACGCTGCGGTTCCTCTACGAGATGCTCCCGCATCCCGAGAGCGATATCCGGGAGCAGGCCGCGACGGTGATGGGCAAGATCGTCGGCCGCTACCGCGTGGAGTACAAGAAAGAGCTGCCGGAGGACATCCCGGCGCAGGACGACAACATCTCCAACCTGACGATGTTTGAAGAGACGCTCGGCCTGCTGCTGTATCCGGACCACAAGTACACGGAACTCCACCGGAAGTGGATCTCGGCCTGCACGGATTTCTTCGTGCGCTCGGTCGTCGGGAACTGCCGTCCGTCGTGCAGGCACCGGTATTTCCACATCCTGGAGCGGTACTACGATCCGGCTTCTCACGACGAGGAGCGCGCGATCGTCATGCTGAGCACCGCGCTGTATGTCGAGCCGGAACAGTATCCGGCGTCCTACGCGCAGACCGTGCTCCGGTACTGCGGGCAGGTCTTCGGCCGGTACAGCCTCAGCGTGGACCTCATCGCACTCGACGCGATCCGTCGGTACGACCCTGCGAAGGCGGAAGAGACCGACCAAAGGCGTCGCGCCCTGCTCGGGCTGGGCGACGAGGGGCTGTCGGAAGAGCGCCTCTCCGCGATGTTCCTCGACGACCTCAAGACGCAGACCCCGTGGATCGTCAAGGTCGCCAACATCCGCGAGATGCTCGCGGAGGCGGACCGCGCGACCGGCCGGCCGCACCTCATGCACATCGCGACGCACTACGCCAACCTCATCAAGGTCAGTGAGACCGTCACGGCCCGCCGGGAGGCCGGCCGCGCGCTGCTGCAGATCATCCTCCGGATGACGCCGGACCAGCGCAACGAGCTGATGGTCGAACTCTACAACGGGCTCGAGATCGAAGACTACCAGTTCTCGCGGTCGATCCCGGATTACCTGGGGGTGGTCATCCTGTACCTGCCGCCGAAGGAGCTCGACGAGACGATCGACGAGCTGCAGAAGTTCCTCAACGCGGGCAACGAGCGCACGGCGTCGGCGGCGCTCAATACCATCGCGACCGCGCTGGAGCACTACGCGGTCTATGCATTCGACGAAACGCCGGAGGCCCGGGACGCCCGCCGCACCCGGCTCATCGGCATGCTCCTCAAGGGCTTCGCGTACTACAAGAGCGCGATTTCGCAGGAGGCTTTCCGGACGATGGGCGAGCACATCTTCGCCAGCAGCGTACTGACGCTCGAGGAGAAGCAGCAGCTGTCCGCGCACCTGTTCAAGCGCCTTCTGACGATCCTGCCGGAGGCGGCCGGCGTGCCGGATCTGGTCTTTTACAACAACGCGGCGGTGCTCAACCACATCTACCGGTTCGTCTCGGAGTATCAGAGCGAGGTCGGACCGCTGACGTTCGCGGAGCGCGGCAGGGTCGCGTTCTTCCCGGGGACGTTCGATCCGTTCAGCCTGGGGCACAAGGCGATCGCGGCGACCATCCGGGATATGGGCTTTGAGGTCTACCTGGCGATCGACGAGTTTTCGTGGTCTAAAAAGACCCTGCCGCACATGCTGCGCAAGAACATCCTCGAGATGTCGATCGCCGACGAGGAAGATCTGTACATCTTCCCGGACGACGTCTCCATCAACATCGCGAACCCGAAGGACCTGAAGCACCTGCGGGAGCTCTTTAAGGGGCGCGAGCTGTACATGGCCGTCGGGTCGGATGTCGTCCGGAACGCCTCAAGCTACAAGAAGGCGCCGGAGGAGCACTCGATCCACACCTTCAATCACATCCTCTTTGCCAGAGAATCGCAACCGGCTGATGAGGACGCGGGCGATCAGTATCCGATCTCCGGCAAGGTCCTCGAGCTGACGCTGCAGAAATACTACGAAGATATCAGCTCGACCCGAATCCGCGAGAACATCGACCTCGGCCGGGACATCTCGACGCTGATCGATCCGATCGTGCAGAACTACATCTACGACCGGAACTTCTATTCGCGCGAGCCGGCGTACAAGCACGTGCTGCAGGCCCGCGAGCTGACGATCCGGCGCTTTGAGCCGGGCGAACCGTTCGACATCGGCCCGCTCTGCGAGGAGGTCGAAGCCCGCGGCTACGATTATGAGCAGCTGAGCGAGTACTTCAAGCACTCGAAGGTCCGCAAGATCACGCTCGAAGCGGGCGGTGCGGAGCACCGGCTGACGGCCTTTGCGGCGGCCCGGCGCATGGAGACGCACGAGCTCCTCGAGGAATTCGGGAGCCTGGAGATCTCCGCGCACATCCGGCGCAATTCCGGCGGCGGGATCGCGGTGATCGGGGCGTTCCACGCTATCAAGACGCAGGACGTCTCCAACCTCCGGCAGATTCTGCTGACGGAGCTTCTGACCGCGCTCCTCGCCAAGGACTACGCCTACGCGGTCTACCACCCGGTCTGCGCGGCCGGGATGGACGCGAAGACGATCGAGGCGTTCGTCAAGCAGGGCTTCGTCAACATCTCGGAGGACCCGGACCGGCCGGTCTACGCGGTCGACATGCGCGACCCGATCGTGATCTTCCGCGACGTGGAGACGGTCGTCAAGGCGCCGCTCAACAAGAACCCGCGCGTGCAGCAGGCGATCGACGACGCGCATGACCGGCTGCTGCAGGTGTTCCGGGAGATCTATCCGGGCAAACTGCTGGTCTCCTTCAACACCAGCGCCGTCTACAGCAAGATCGTGGATCTGGTGGCGAAGGACAACGGCGTTTCGACGACCCCGGACCCGCAGCGGCGGCGCGGCCCGTACCTGTCCGTGCCGTTCGGCAAGGCGCTCTCGGACGTCGTCGTCCCGAACACCGTGACCAAGGCGATGCGGACGGAGAAATACTTCAAAAACGACCTCAGCGGCTTCACCGTCCGCGAGATGCGGGATTATCAGACGCTGGAGGATCAGGCGCGGACGCTCCGGTCCTTCGACCGCCCGGTCATCCTGATCGACGATCTGCTCCACTCCGGGCAGCGGATGAACAATATCGATCCGATCCTGCGCATGAACGACGTGGAAGTCCACAAGGTCATCGTCGGCCTGCTGACCGGCAACGCGCAGGACAACATGGCCATCCGGCACCGCCCGGTCGAGAGCGCGTACTTCATCCCGTCGATCAGCCTCTGGATCAACGAGCGGGACTGCTACCCGTTCATCGGCGGCGACAGCATCGAGCTTCGGGAAGGGGAGGAAGCCGCGTCGATCAATCTGATCCTGCCGTACACCTCCCTGAGCGTCGTCTGCGACCGCGATTCGGAGAGCAGCTACAAGTACTCTATGACCTGCCTCGAGAACGCGCAGTCGATCCTCCGGGTGCTGGAGGAGGAGTACCAGGCGACCTTCGAAAAGAAACTCACGCTCCGCCGGCTCGGCGCGGTGATCACGCACCCGCGGCGGCCGCTGCTGGGCAGCTATCTGGAATACGACGAGCACATCGCCCCGTCCGACTACATCGAGAACGACATCCGGCGGGCCCGGAGGCTCAACCTGTTCCGAAGACAATGGAGATAACGCATGAAATACCTGCATGAACTCACAACGGACGCCGGCATCGCGCGGCCGCTCCCGCTGAGCGGCTGTCCGGTCCGGCTGAACGGCCCGAACCGGGTCAACATCCTGGCGCTCGGAGACGTCGGCACGACGATGCTCATCGGGCTCCGGCTCCTCGGCGGCGACGTGATCTCGGAGATCGGGATCTGCGACATCCGCCGGGAGAACGTCGAGCGGCTCGAGCTGGAGATCAACCAGATCGGCTACCCGTTCGGGCAGAAGGAACTGCCGCCGGTCCGGATCGTGGATGAGGCGGAGCTGTTCGACACGGACGTCCTGATCTTCTGCGCCAGCCGGGGCATCCCGCCTGTGAACGGCGCGCCGGTCGGGGACGTCCGCATGGCCCAGCTGGAGGCGAACCGCGAGATCATCCGGCACTACGCGGACCTCGCGCGCCGGGCTTCCTACGAAGGCCTCGTCTGCGTCGTGAGCGACCCGGTCGACAACCTCGCCGCAGCCTTTCTGGACGCGTCCGGCCTGCAGCCGTGGCAGATCCAGGGCTACGGCCTCGGCGTCATGAACATGCGCGCGCTGTATTACGCCCGGAAGCTGGGCGGCGAGGCGCTTACGCGCTACGAGACGGAGGGTCGGGCGTTCGGCCCGCACGGGCAGGACCTCGTCATCGCGAACAGCATCGAGCACTACGACGACGCGGCGTCGCGGGCGCTGACGGAGCACACGGTCACGGCCAACCTCCGCGTCCGCGAGCTCGGCTTCAAGCCGTACATCGCGCCGGCGCTGTCTTCGGCGGCGATCTCGATCCTGCTGACGCTCCGGGGCGCGTGGCACTACGGGTCGGTCTACCTCGGCGACGCCTCGAGGGGGGCGTTCCTCGGGGTTCGGAACCGCCTGACGGCGGATGGCTTCGACTACGAGGATCTCGCAGTGCCGGAGGCGCTGTATGAACGCATCCGGGCGGCGTACGACAATCTCTGCGAGATCCGCTGAAAGACGAGGGTACGGGGAAATGTCAGGGGAAAAACTCATCGTGATCCGGCCGATCTGCGAGCTTCAGGGGCGGACGGCACGGATGGAGGACGTCCTGGGTTCCGCGCTGGAAAAGCTGGAAGCGGAAGGCACGGAGATCGTCCTCGTCGAAAAAGTCTCGGAGCTCGGGACGATCCGGCTCGCCGGGCAGCGCGTGCTCTTCGCGGTCTGCCTGTCGGAAGCCGGGGTCAACATGGAATACTACCGGCTGCTCGAATACTTCCGCGGGGAGCCGGCCTGCCTCGAGGGCGCGGTCGGCGGGATCCTCGTGGACGGGAGCAGCGAACTCTTCACCAAGGCGCTGGCGCGGAGACTCGCCTTTTCGGCGAACCGTGCGGGCTGCACGTTCCCGGGCAAACCGCTCGTGGAGGCGACCGGCTCCCTCGGGAATTTTTATGTCCTCTCGGGGATCCGCGGGGTCGACCCGTACGAGGTGTACCGGCAGCAGGTCGAGACACTGGCGCGCAAGGTCCTCGCGTTTGAGTGGCCGGATCCGGCGGGCGAAAAGCTCCGGGTCCTCGCGATCCACGCGAGCTCCCGCAGGACCTCCAACTCCCTGCTCCTCTGGGACAAAGTCCGCCGGCAGCTGGAGCCGCGCGCGGAGATCCGCGAGATCTCCCTTCGAAACGGCACCCTCGTGGACTGCCAGGGCTGCCCCTACGAGACCTGCCTGCACTTCGGCGAAAACGACGGCTGCTTCTACGGCGGCATCATGACCGAGCAGGTCTATCCGGCCATCCTGCACTGCGATGCCCTTGTCATGATCTGCCCGAACTACAACGACGCCGTCGGCGCCAACCTCACCGCCTTCATCAACCGCCTCACCGCGATCTTCCGCACGCACGACTTCAGCCGGAAACGGGTCTACGCCCTGGTGATCTCCGGCTACAGCGGCGGGGACATCGTCGCCGAGCAGATCATCGGCGCCCTAAATTTCAACAAGGCCTTCCTGCTGCCCGCCCGGTTCTGCATGGTCGAGACCGCCAACGACCCGAAGAGCATCCTCCGGGTCCCGGACATCGACGAGCGGGCCGACCGGTTTGCGGAGGGGATCCGGTAGGACGGGGCTGGCCGGGGCCCGTTGACCAGCCCGTTGACCAGCCCGTTGGGTGAAACCTTCGGTGAACCCCCGGTCGTCCCCGAAGGTTTCACCCAAAAATGACGGTTTTTTAGGGGAAATTTTCGGTGAACCCCCGGGCATCCCCGAAGGTTTCACCCAACGCCGATAAATCACGGTTTACGGTTTCACCCCAAAAGTACTATTTCCGACCATTTCAGTCCTTTTTGTGAGCCGGCGCTTGAATCGACATACGCCATCTGGTACCATGAAATCCATTCTTACGAAGGGAGGTATCGGATGCTCTACACAAGCAGGACGTACATCGAGGAAGCGCTGGAGACCCAGAATGCGTTGCTCCGGATCTACACGCAGAGGCTGGAAGCGCTTCAGACATACAAGGGATACCGGCTGGAACTCTGCGGCACGCGCGACAAAGCGTACTACCGGAGTGTGCACCGTGAAACCGGGCGAAAGGAATACCTCGGCGACCGGAGTCATCCGCGCGTTCAGGCGATCATGGCGTGCCGGTTCTGCGAGGAGGTGATCCGGCGCATCCGGCAGAACATCGAGGGGCTGGAGGCGCTGCTCGGGGTCTATCTGGACAACCGCCTGGAGGCGGTGCAGGAAGCGCTGCCCAAGGCATACCGGGAGTTGCAGGGGAATGAATGGTTTGACCGGGAGCTTCGGATCGAGAAGTGGTTCCGCGAGGGGAAGGCGCTGAAGGACCGCGTGGGGAGCCCCCATAAAAAAAGCTTCAAAGTGCGCGCGTTCGACCAGACGTGGATGCGGTCCCGGCTGGAAGCGCTCAATTACGAAGCCTTTCACATCTACGGGATCCCCTGCCTCTACGAGCGCCCGATGGCGTACCACACGGAGAACGGGGTGGAATACCTGTTCCCGGACTTCACGCTGCTGGATCCATACACGCTGGAGGAGATCCTCTGGGAATGCCTGGGGCTCTGGTACCACAGCAGCCCTTCCAAGCGCCGTTTGTACCGGCAGGACACGCAGGTCCGGTTTGACAGATACGAAGAACTGGGATTTACACATTCCCACAATCTGCTGACGTTCGCTGAAGGACCCGGCGGCTTTATCGATCTGGAGCGGATGCACCGGCAGGTCCGGGCGTTCGCGCAGCCTCCGCCGTCTCCGGAATTCCTCCGGAAAGCACATCCTTCGTTGTTCTGAGAAGGGTCCGGATGGGTGAAACCTTCGGTGAACCCCCGGTTGTCCCCGAAGTTTTCACCCAAAAATGACGACTTTTTAGGGGAAATATTCGGGGAACCCCCCGGCATCCCCGAAGATTTCACCCAACGCCGATAAGTCTCGGTTTCGATAAGTATGGAGCACGAAATGATCAGCAACGCCATTATGAAAACCCTGGCAGAGGCCGGTTACGAGGCCTTCCTGGTCGGCGGGTGCGTCCGGGACCTCCTTCTGGGCCGGGAGCCGGCGGACTACGACATCACGACGTCTGCGATGCCGGAGGAGACGGAGATGCTCTTCGAGGGGCGCGAGCTCGTGCCCGGGGAGATTTGCAGGACCGTCGGGATCGGGAAGAAACACGGGACGATCGGCGTGATCTTCCGGGGCGTCAGCTATGAGGTGACGACGTACCGGGTCGACGGGGCGTACACGGACAACCGGCATCCGGACTCCGTGCAGTTCACCCGGAGCCTCGCGGAGGATCTTGCGAGGCGGGATTTTACCGTGAACGCGCTCGCGATGGACCGATTTGGGCAGATCGCGGAGCAGGCGGAAGCCCGGGGGATCCTGGCGCAGGGCCTTCGGGATCTGCAGGACGGCGTGCTGCGGGCGGTCGGCGAGGCGGACCGGCGGTTTGACGAGGACGCGCTGAGGATCCTGCGGGGCGTGCGGTTCGCGGCGCAGCTGGGGTTTGACGTCGAGGAGACGACGGCGGACGCGATCCACCGGAAGAAAGCGCTCCTGCACCACATCGCGCCGGAGCGGATCCGGGTGGAGCTCACAAAGCTCCTGTGCGCGCCTGCGGGGGAGCGGAGAGAACCGGCAGCCGTCCGGGTCCTGCGGGCGTACCGGGATGTCTTCGCGGAGGTGATCCCGGAGCTCGCGGAGGGGTTCGACTTTGACCAGCAGAATCCGTTCCATTGTTATACGGTCTATGAGCACGAGCTGCAGGCGCTCGCGGCGGTGATCCGGGAGGAAAACGATGAACCGGACGAGACGGTCCGGCTCGCGGCGCTCCTGCACGACGTCGGGAAGCCGGCGTGCTTCGTGATCCGGGACGGCTGGGGGCACTTCTACGGGCACGAGCAGCGCTCCGCGGAGATGGCGGAAGCGATCCTGCGGCGCCTCCGGTACGACAACCGGACGGTCCGCGACGTGACGGAACTGATTCGGGCGCACGGGGCGGTGTTCAATCTGAACGAAAAGTACGCGCGGAGGAAGCTCAACCAGCTCGGCGAGCAGCAGCTTTTGAGGCTGATCCGGCTGGAGCGGGCGGACGTCTCGGCGCAGGCGGAGGCCGTCCGGGCGGAGCGGGTCGCGCGGATCGGGGAATTTGAACAGATCGTCCGGGCGGTGCTCGAGAGCCTGCAGTGCTTCAGCCTCCGGGACATGGCGCTTTCCGGGGAGGACCTCAAGGAGCTGGGCATCCCGGAGGGGCCGGAGATCGGAAGGATCCTGCGTGCGGTGTTCGACCGCGTGCTGGCCGGAGAACTGACCAATGAACAGGAAGTACTGATCGAAGAAGCGAGGAAGATGAGATGAACAAGAACACGGAGAGAGAACGCCGCAACATCGCGAGGCTTCGGCCGCACCTGGCCGGGTGCACCGTCCTGCTGAAGTACAACGGCAAGTTTCCGCTGGAGGCACCGTGCCCGATCGCGGCGTACGGGAATGGCGTCCGATATACGATCAAAGGAGGCACGGGGTCGGGAGAGGTCAACTCCCGGTATTTCGTCGACGTCGAAACGGGCCTGACGGATGCCGGATTCAAGATCACGACCAAAGAGTGGCTGAACGCCTACGACCGGATCCGCGCGGAGGCCAAAAGGGCCTTTATCGAGTCGGTCCGCGCCAAGGCGAAGAGAGAGAAGCAGAATATCCTCGCAGCCAGCATGGGCTGCGTCATGATGGAACCGGAGTACGGGCTGCCGCTGGACGGCGGGGGCGACGCGGCGGTCTACGTGCTGTCGCGGATCTCCGGCGAGGGCAACGACCGGCTCGCGGAGCCGGGCGACTTCAAGCTGACGGAGGCGGAGGTCCGCGACATCCTGGCGCTGGACCGGACGTTTGAGCGGTTCATGCTGGTAATCAACACCGGCGGGCCGGTCGATCTGACGCCGGTCCGGTCGGTCGGGAACATCCTGGTCCTGTCCCAGCTCGGTGTGGAGACGGGCAGCGCGCTCGCGGACATCCTGCTCGGCCGCGCGGTCCCGTCCGGCAAGCTGACGACGACCTGGGCGTCTTACGACGCGTATCCGGCGTCGGACTTCGGGCAGATCGACGACACCGTCTACGGCGAGGGGATCTTCGTCGGCTACCGGTACTTTGACGCGGCCGGGGTCGAGCCGCTCTATCCGTTCGGCTTCGGGCTGAGCTATACGACCTTCCGCGTGGAGCCGACCGGCACGGAATGCGGCGGGCGCGAAGTGCGGTTTGCGGCGAAGGTCACCAACACCGGCCGTTTCCCGGGCCGGGAGACGGTGCAGCTCTATCTGGGCGCCCCGGCGGGCACGCTGGTCAAAGAGCCGCGCTCCCTGGCGGGGTTTGCCAAGACCGCGGAACTGCAGCCGGGCGAGACTGCAGAGGTGCGGATCGCGTTCGACCCGGCGGACCTGGCGTCGTTCGATCCGGCGAAAGCCGCGTATGTTCTGGAAGAAGGAGACTACGTTCTGTATGCCGGCACGAACAGCCGGGCGCTGACGCCGGTGTGCGTGCTGGCGCTTTCGGAGACCGTGACCGTGCGACGGGTGCGTTCGCTGCTGGACGATCCGGGGCTCCCGGAGACCGCGCCGGAAGGCAGGGCGGACGCCGGAGCGGTCTTGCCGGAGGATCTGCCGCGGCTGGCGCTGGATCCTGAAAAGTTCGAGACCGAAGAGGTGCGGTACGGGGCGCTCGCGGCGGTGCCGGAAGTGCTGGAAGGGCTGTCGGACGAAGAGCTCGCGCTCCTCAACATCGGCGCCTTCGATCCGGAGGGCGGCCTCCTGAGCGTGATCGGGAACGCGTCCAAGTCGGTGGCGGGTGCGGCCGGCGAGACGACCGCCCGGCTGCAGGAGAAGGGGATCGGCACGCTCGTCATGGCGGACGGCCCGGCGGGGCTGCGGCTTTCCCGCGCCTTTTACGTCGACCGGAAGGGCGTCCACGCGATCGGCGCGTCGTTCCCGGAATCCCTGACGGACTTCCTGCCGCCGATCGTACAGAAGTTCCTGAACCGCAAGCCGCGGATCCCGCGGAACGCGGAGGTCGGGTACCAGTATACGACCGCGCTGCCGATCGGCACGGCGCTCGCGCAGAGCTGGGACACCGGCTTCGCGGAGCTGTGCGGCGACATCGTCGGGGAGGAGATGGAGGAATTCGGCGTCCACCTGTGGCTGGCGCCGGGGATGAACCTCCACCGGAACGTCCTGTGCGGGCGGAATTTCGAGTACTTCTCCGAAGATCCGCTGATCACCGGCGCGTTCGCGGCGGCTTTGACCCGCGGCGTGCAGGCGCACAAGGGCTGCGGCGTGACGGTCAAGCACTACGCGGCGAACAACCAGGAGACGAACCGCTACGGCAACAACAGCGTCGTGTCCGAGCGGGCGATGCGCGAGCTCTACCTGCGGGGGTTTGAGCGGTGCATCCGCAAGAGCAAACCGCTTGCGGTCATGACGTCGTACAACCTGCTGAACGGCATCCACACCTCCGAGCGGGGAGACCTCTGCAAGGACATCCTCCGGGACGAGTTCGGGTTTACCGGGCTGGTCATGACGGACTGGATCGTCGCCTCCGGGCTCCTGATCCAGGGTGACAAGTATCCGGCGCCGGACGCGGCGAAGGTCGCCCGGGCGGGGCACAGCCTCTTCATGCCGGGCGGCAAAAAAGACTACCGCCAGCTCCTGGACGGGCTGGCGGACGGAACGGTCACACGGGAACAGCTGCTGCAGAACGCTGCGCACCTGCTCGAGGTGATCGGAACGCTTCGGGAAGCGTGAGAACCGAAAGGGGAGGCACCGCGCCTCCCCTTGAGTATTTCTTCAGAACGGCAGGACCTTGCCCGTCAGGATGGTCTCGCCCGGGCGGTACGGCCAGGCTTTTTCCTCCCCGCGGAGGACGCGGGCGACGCCGTCAGCCATGGCTTTCATCTCGTAGCTGCCCGGCTTGCGGAGGACCGGCGCGAGGAACGAGACGTATTCTTCGATCATGCCGGTGAACATCTGCGACCAGGCGATGCCGCCGGTCAGGACGATCGCGTCGACTTTGCCGCAGACGGCGGCCGCGAGCGCACCGACATCCTTGGCGGTCTGATAGGCCATCGCGCGGTAGACGAGCTCGGCCTTGCGGTCACCGTCCGCGATCCGCTGCTCGACCTCCTTGCAGTCGTTGGTCCCGAGGTAGCCGATCAGCCCGGCGTCCCCGCGGAGCAGCCGGCGGAGCTCCTTTTCGGTGTAGTTGCCGCTGAGGCAGAGGTTCAGGAGCTTTTCGCACGGGACACGACCGGAGCGGTCCAGCGTGAAGGTTCCCTCATCGGTCGACGTGACGTCGAGGATCTTGCCCCTGACGTGGAGGCTCGTGCTGATTCCGCCGCCGAGGTGGCACATGATGAACGTGACGTCCTCGTACGTGCGGCCGAGGTCGGCGGCGGCAGCCCTTGCCGCCGCGCGGGTGTTGAGGGTGTGGGTCTCGCCGGAGCGCTCGATCGCCGGGGTGCCGGAGACCCGCGCGACCTCCTGCATCTCGTCCACCATGAAGACGTCGTAGAGATACGCCGGGATCCCGTACTGCTCGGACAGCGCGTGCGCGATCAGCGGTCCGCAGGCGAGGCCCCGGTGCGGGTCGTTCGCGGCGTCCGCCGCGGTCTGCGCGGTGATCTCGTAGGCGCCGCCATAGTAGCGGCCGCGCTTTCCGATCCCGCCGGCCGCGATGCCGTCGATCGTGGACAGCGCGATGCCGCCGGCTTCAATCGCCTCGAGCAGGAGGTCCCTGCGGAATGCCGCCAGCTCGTGGATGTCCTGGCGCGCCTCCAGTTCTTCCACGGTGTGGGACACATCCGCCGCCAGCAGCTGGCGGTCCCCCTCGTACACATAGGCGCTGGAAGACGTCGCGCCCAGATTGATCGTCAGTATTCTGTATTCTTTCTGTTCCATAACAGCCGCCTTTCGGTATATCGTATACACTTCTTTTCGTATTGTACCACATTTTTGACCCGGAAACAGCAGTTTGCTATTTCTTCCGGAGCGGCTTTAGGGTAAAATATAGAGAGGCTCGCGGGAGCCTCCTGAAGGAACCAGTGATTTCCGGGAAAGGAATAGACCGATATGATGCAACAGCAGCAATACGCAGCCAGCATTACAGATCCGAACATGCCGGTCCAGTTTTCCGCGTCGATCGACGCGGTCCTGGAGGCGTATGAGCGCGATCCGGACAGCGAAGCCAATCAGGCCGCCCTGCTCCGCACGGTGGAGCAGGCCGTGGATCTGGCGAAGGAGATGCGTGAATTTACCAACAACTGCCAGCGGGAAGGGCTGGCGCTGCCGGACAGCTTCGCCGCCTGGCACATCGCGCTGAGCAAGCTCACGACCCAGCCGGTCGTGGATGCGCTCAACCACATCTTCAACAAGAACCAGGAACGCGTCCGCAAGATGCAGGAGGAGGGCATGCCGGACCGGGGCCCGGCGTTCGCGCCGGAGGCGGCCGCGCACATCACGCTCGAGCAGCTGCGGCAGTCGCTTCGGATGACCGGCGATCTGGATTTCAGCACGAACACCTATTACAATGCGCAGGAAGACCGGCAGCGCGCGGAATACGAAGCCTTTGAGGCGCAGCGCCGCGCGGAAGAGGAACGGCGACGGGCGGAAGAAGCGCGCCGCGCGCAGCAGGGAGGCGCGTATCGGCAGGACGCCTACACGAGCACCAAGGACTGGCTCGCAACGCTCCTCCTGTGCGTCTTCACCGGCGTGGCCGGCGGGCACTGCTTCTACACGGGCAAGATCGGCAAAGGGATCCTGTACCTCTTCACCGGCGGACTGTGGGGTCTGGGCGTCCTCTACGATCTGATCAAGCTCGCGTCCGGCACCTATGAAGACGGGCAGGGCAGGATCGTCCGGAACCGGTAGGCGCGGTTGAAAAGGCAAAAACAATACAATAACAGCTCCGCGGAGGTTAAGCGGAGCTGTTATTGTCTACGGAATTATTATTAAGAAAGAACAATCAAAAGGTTAATGGTCTGCTGTTTCCTTTTGGCAATTACATAGTAGCACCGAAATGTGAAGAAAACGTTAAGATTCAGCGTATGAGCGGTGCAGAGAACATATGGATTTAAACACCGGAATGTGTGGAAATGTGAAGGAGCGGTCATGGCGAAGGACACAGGCAAAGAACTGAGGAACAAGATCATCTACAACGTCTTCGTGCGGAACTACAGCGAAGCCGGTACCCTGGAGGCCGTCCGGCAGGATCTCGGGCGCATCCGGGCGCTCGGCGCGGACATCCTCTGGCTCCTGCCGATCCACCCGGTAGGCGAGGTCAACCGGAAGGGGTCGCTCGGCTCTCCGTACGCCAACCGCGACTACCGCGCGGTCGATCCGGCACTCGGCACGGAGGAGGACCTCCGGCGGCTCGCGGAAGACGCGCATGCGCTCGGCATGAAGGTCCTCATGGACGTGGTGTACAACCACACCTCGCCGGATTCCGTGCTCGCGTCGGTGCACTCGGAGTGGTTTTACCACAAGGCGGACGGCGCCTTCGGCAACAAGGTAGGCGAATGGTGGGATGTCGTGGACCTGGACTACAGCGATTCCGCGCTCTGGGACTACCAGATCGAGACCCTGAAGAGATGGGCGGAGATCGTGGACGGCTTCCGGTGCGACGTCGCGCCGATGGTCCCGCTGGCGTTCTGGCGCCGGGCGCGGGAAGCGGTCGCGGCGGTGCGGCCGGGCGCGATCTGGCTCGCGGAATCGGTCGAAGGGGAGTTCGTCCGGTACCTCCGGTCCCGCAGGATCCCGGCCTGGACGGACGCAGAGGGTTACGAGGCGTTCGACCTCGAATACGAATACGACATCTATCAGACCTTCCTGGCATACCTCCGCGGCGACTGTGCGCTGGAGGATTACTGCCGTGAGATCAACCGGCAGGAGATGATCTACCCGGACAACTACGTCAAGATGTGCTTCCTCGAAAACCACGACCGCGAGCGCGCGCAGGCGGTCCTGCCGGACCCGGCGGCGCTTCGGAACTGGACGGCCTTCCTGTATTTCCGGAAGGGGACGGTGCTCCTGTACAACGGACAGGAGGTCTGCAGCGCGCACCGGCCGTCGCTCTTTGACCGGGATCTCATCGACTGGAGCGGGCTGGGCGGCGCGGCCGATCTGACGCCGTTCCTGCAGAGGCTCGCGGCGATCCGCCGGGACCTGCTGCCGGCAGACAGCACGTACTTTGTCAACGCGATGCCGGGCGACATCGCCGCCGCGGTCCACACCGCGAACGAGTGGCTCCCGCAGGAGGGCGCCCGGCGAAAGGGCGGTGCGATGGCGGGGTTCTTCGCGCTGAAGGCGGGCGGAGCCCGGGTCCTTGACCTCCGGGCCGCCCGTACCGGAGACGGACGGACGCTGGCGGAGCTCCTGCCGGACGGGTGCTACAGGAACGAGATCGACGACGGCCTCGTGACGGTCGCGGGCGGGTGCCTGCAGATGACCGGCGAACCGGTCATTTTGAAGGTGCCGGCGAGCGGCGGAGAGGAGGTCTGACCGTGGGGAACGAAGGCTTTGAACGCCTCGCGCTGCCGGCGGGCTTGTCCCTGATCTGGCGCCCGGAGGGGCTGACGCTCGCGGGCGGCGGGATGGAGCTCCGCGCCGATCTGACGGAGAGCCTCCACAGGCTCCGGCCGGACCGGCTCCGGGGAGAGCTGCTGGTCCGCGCCGCGCGGATGAAGGACTTGCCGGAGCGGCCGGTGGCCGTCGACGCGACGGCGGGGTTCGGCGAAGATTCCCTGCTGCTCGCCGCGGCCGGTTATGATGTGCAGCTGTACGAGCTCGATCCGGTCATCGCGGCGCTTTTAAGGGACGCGCTGGAGCGTGCGGCGGCAGTCCCGGAACTCGCGGAGGCGGTCGGCCGGATGACCCTGCACGAAGGCGACAGCATCCGGGCGCTCCGGGAACTTTCGGAGGCGCCGGATCTGGTTTATCTGGACCCGATGTTCCCGGGCCGGACCAAGCGCGCGCTGGTCAAGAAGAAATTCCAGCTGCTGCAGCAGCTCGAGCGGCCGTGCGCCGATGAGCAGGAGCTTCTCTCGGCGGCGATGGCCGCCGGGCCGAGGCGGATCGTCATCAAAAGGCCGCTCAAGGGCCCGTACCTGGCGGGCGTCCGGCCGGGGTTCGAAATCAGAGGCAAGACCGTGCGGTACGACTGCATCGTGCCGCCGGCGAAATAAAAGGAGGGTATGAATGGGAGTGATCAAGAGCACAAAGAAATTCGGCTTCGGCCTGATGCGGCTGCCAGAGGATCCGGAGAAGAACGCGGACCTGGCGCACGTCGACCTGGAGCAGTGCAAAGAGATGGTGGATGTCTTCCTCGAACGGGGCTTCACCTACTTTGACGCGGCGTGGATGTATCATGATTTCAAGAACGAGGATATCACCCGGCTCATCCTGACGGAACGGTACCCGCGGGACCGGTACACGCTGGCGGACAAGCTGAGCAGCAGCTATTTCCGGACGGAGGATGAGGTCGACGAGGTCTTCCGCGGTCAGCTCCGGCGCTGCGGGGTAGAGTATTTCGACTACTATCTGCTGCACGACATCGGGCGGGACGACTACGACAAGATGAGTGACTGCGGCTGCTTCGAGTGGCTCCGGAAGATCAAGGAGGAGGGCGCGGCGAAGCACATCGGCTTCTCCTGCCACGACGATCCGGAGTTCATCGAGAGGGTCCTGACGGAGCACCCGGAGATGGAGTTCGTGCAGATCCAGCTGAACTACCTCGACTGGGAAAACCCGGGCATCCGGGCGCGCGAATGTTACGAGATGATCACCCGGTTCGGCCGGCCGGTCGTCGTCATGGAGCCGTGCAAGGGCGGCGCGCTCGCGAACGTGCCGGAGGCGGTCGCCGCCGGGTTTGAAGCCCACGCGCCGGGGCGTTCCGCGGCCTCTTGGGCGATCCGTTTCGCGGCGAGCCACGAAAACGTCGCGATGGTGCTGTCCGGCATGAGCTCGATGGAGCAGTTGCTGGACAACCTCAGCTTCATGGAAGCCTTCGAACCGCTGAGCGAGGAGGAACAGGCGATGGTCCTCCGGGCGGCGGACGAGATCAACCGCACGATCCGCATCGCCTGCACCGCCTGCGCGTACTGCGTGCCGGGCTGCCCGATGGACATCCCGATCCCGAAGTACTTCGCGCTGTACAACGCGGACATGCGCGAGGTCGGCAATGTGGGCTGGACGCCGCAGATGGACTACTACGACCGGCTCACCGTCGAGCACGGCAAAGGCAGCGACTGCATCGGCTGCGGCCAGTGCGAAAGCATGTGCCCGCAGCACCTGCCGGTCATCGAGCTGCTGCGCGAGGTGTCGGAGCGTTTCGAATAAGGAAGACAGAGGGACGGTTCCCGGAAGGATGACAAAAGGACCGTCCTTTTGTTATATTCGGGGTTGCTTCGTCATGGCCATCATGGGCTTCACCGTCGCGAAGATGACGCCGGAGGAGCAGGCGAAGGCCGACGCCGGCCAGATCGTCTGATCCCGCCGGACGACGCTGACAGCCTTTAAAACCAGCCGCCTCCCGGGCTTTCGGGAGGCGGTTTTGCGGTGCTGCCGGAAAATGTCATCATACATGAACCTTTTGTATACAAAATCTTCACATAGTGAAAGTACAATCAAGGAGCAAAGGAAGGGAGACCCATGCGCAGACCCGTTCATGAAGACAATACTTTCCGGCAGGATCTCCGGAGAAGCCGGGAGGACCGCCGGATCCGGACGGAGGAAGATCTCCGGCAGTACGGCGGGGAGATCCTGGCGTCGGAGGAGATCCGGGACGCCTACGAACAGACGCACCATCTCTGGTCGACGGTCGGTGAGCACACCCTGCGGGTGGCCGTCGCCAGCCTGGCGATCTGCTACGCGCTGAAGCGCCTTCACATCCACACGGACGTGAAGGACGTTGTGGTGGGCTCCCTCTGCCACGACCTCGGGATCCTTGGGCGCGAAGAGAAGTTCGAAAACCAGCACGAATGCACCCGCGAGCATCCGGAGGAGTCCGTCCGGGTCGCGGAGCAGCTGGTCCCGGAGCTGTCGGACCGCTCCAGAGACATCATTCAAAACCACATGTGGCCGCTCGGCGGTAAACGGCCGACTTCCATGGAAGGGCTGATCGTCTCGGTCGCGGACAAGTATTGTTCGATCAAGGATCTGGTCAAGGGCAGCGACCGGAAGCACACCGGCGTCCGGAACACCGTGCAGGATGCCCGTGAAACCGCGCGGGATACGGTCCGGGAGGTCCGGACGAACGCACAGGATGCAGTTCAGGAGGCCCGCGACACCGTAGAGGCCGTGCGGCAGACCGTCCGGGAAGCCGTGCAGGGGAAAAGATGACAGGGGGACCGGATCTTTTGTCAGCTTTTCGGCTCTGGAAGTTTGGTCTTTTCACCAATTGTTTTCGCCTGAAGATAATCGGAAACCTGGGATCAGGCGAAAACCGGTCCGGCGGCAGTTCGGATAGTTCCCGACCAGAAAAAACGTATTGGATCCGTTTCGCGGACGCCAACCATACGGGGAAAGAAGCTGAGCATTGATTCTGCGTAATAAAAGCAACTGCTTTAACCAAAGACAACGTATGGGTGCTTTCGTGATAGGCAAGCCAATACGGTTTATACCGAAGATTTCCTTGCGTATCACTGTTTTAGAGATGAAAACCGTATGGGACTCGCATGTTTTCGGCGAGTCAGTACGGTTTTTTTGGTTGTAGAGAATCCGTTAAACCCGTACAAGGCTGTCCGTTGAAAAAGCTGACAAAAGAGCCGTCCCAATGTCATACTTGCCACACCTTGATTTCTCCCACGCCGTCCGATATAATGACAGGGTCTGTTGATGCAAAATACGCGAAATCATGATATTTCAGGATGTACAGATCAGGAGCCTGCCATGAACAGCCCGTTGCTTCATTTGGATAACACCGCGGAGAAAAGCCTGTATGTGCAGGTCTATGAGGAGTTCCGGGAGAGGATCCTCTCCGGCGAACTGCCGCAGGGGTCGAAGATGCCGTCGCTCCGGCGGCTCGCGAAGGAGAACGACGTCAGCATCACGACGGTCGAGACCGCGTACAACCAGCTGCTGGTCGAGGGGTACATCGTGAGCCGGCCGAAGTCGGGGTACTACGTCGGCAACGACATCGCCGCGGCGGTCGGCACGCAGGAGGCGGGGCGAAAAGAGGAGTCACTGGAGGACTTCCTCGAGAGCGACGACGCCCGGGCTGCCCGCGAGAGGGCGCTCATCTACGACGAGGAGAGCTTCGAGTTCGCGAAGTGGAAGAAGTGCATGAACCGCGTGTTCAACGAATATTCGCACCTTCTCCGGACGGAGGCGGATGTGCAGGGCGAAGCCGCGCTGCGCTACGAGATCGCGCGATACCTCTACCAGAGCCGCGGCGTCCGGTGTACGCCGGAGCAGGTCGTGATCGGCGCGGGGTCCCAGCAGCTGACGACGCACCTGATCCGCATCTTCCGCGAGCTCGGGATCGGCAGCGCGGCCGTGGAGGTACCGGGCTACGGGCCGATCCGCAATATATTTAAGGAAGAAAACTTCGATCTGACCGGCGTTCCGGTCGCCCGGAACGGGATCGTGATCGAAAAGCTCCCGGAGGGGCAGCGCTGCGTGGCGTACGTCAACCCGTCCAACCAGTTCCCGACCGGCGCGGTCATGCCGATCGGACGGCGGTACGAGCTGATCCGCTGGGCGGAGGCGCAGGACAGCTACATCCTGGAGGACGATTACGACAGCGAGCTCCGGTACTTCGGCAAGCCGGTGCCGGCCCTGCAGGGGCTTGACAGCAGCGGCCGGGTGATCTACCTCGGGTCGTTCGCCGCGACGCTCTTCGCGGCGATCCGGATCAGCTACATGGTGCTCCCGAAGGAGCTGATGGAGGTCTTCGACCGCATCAAAAACAAATACAGCCAGACCTGTTCCAAAGCGGAGCAGATCTGCCTGGCGTTGTACATGGAGGAGGGCTATTACCACCGTCACATCAAGAAGTGCCGCATCCGGAACGCCGGTAAGCTCGAGACGACGATGAAGATGTTCCGCGAGTGCCGGTGCGACGCGATCGACGTCGTGGATTCGCGCTCCGGGCTCGCGGTCATGCTGCGCGTCCACACCCGGGTGCCGGCAGAGCAGCTGTGCAGGACCGGCAAGGACGTCGGTCTGACGATCCGCGCGGTCGACGATCTGTGCACGGAGGACGAGCAGGTGCTGCTCTTCTATTTCTACCGCGTCTCGGACGCGCTGCTGCGGATCCTGATCAAGATGTACGTCAAGAACGTCACGCGGCTGATCGGACGCGCGAAGGGCTAGAAGCTGCTCAGCGGAGCTGCAGGGAGACCTCGCCGCTCGTGAGAGCCTCGCGCCGGCCGTCCGGCGTCCGGACGAGGAGCTCGAACCCGTCGCCGATTCCTTCGACGACGGCGGAGTACGGCGGCTTGCCGACCGGCCGGACCGTGACGGTCTGTCCGGTCAGGAGACAGTGTTCCCGGTAGTACCGGAGGCAGTCCGGGTCGCCCGGGGTGGATCCGGTCGCCAGCGCCTGATGCAGGGCGGCGGCGATCTCCGCGAGGAGGCGGTTCCGGTCGGGCAGCTGCTCCGGCGAATCCGTCAGCGCGCCCGCGATGCCGCGAAGGTCCTCCGGGACAGCGGCCGGCGCGCAGTTGACGCCGATGCCGACGAGGAGCCGTTCGAAGTTGCCGGAAGTCGTGCTGCCGCAGCCCTCCGTGAGGATGCCGGCAATCTTGAGGCCGTTTCTGTAGAGATCGTTGACCCACTTGATGCCGAGCGGGTCCGGGCTGTACCGGGAGAGGACCCGGTGCGCCGCGACCGCGGCGGCCGGGGTGACGCGCGTCACTTCCGACAGCGGGAAGGCCGGCCGGAACGAATACGTCAGATAGAGCCCGCTTCCGCGCGGCGAATAAAAGCTGCGGCCGAACCGCCCGCGTCCGCCGGTCTGTTCTTCCGCGGTGAAGAGCGCCGGAGCCGCGTCCTGCGCGGCGCCGAGTGCCGAAGCGGCCAGGCGCGCGGCGTTGTTGGTCGAATCGATCGTGCCATAGACGGTCAGCCGGAGGTTGCTTCGCAGCGGTTCCGGCAGGAACGAGCGGATCGCTTCCGCCGAGAGTGTATTCAGATGGCTCAGGTCCGTCGTCATGAAGAGGCCTCCTTGTCCGTTCTGCGGATATTATACCGCATCCGCGGGGTGAACGCAAAAGAGCGATCAAATGATGCACATATGCTACAAAAAGGAATTGGATTTCAGGTAGATAACGCTATACATTTTGTGATAAAATAATCGATGATGTTTCAGGCTGAGAAACGGTCTGGGACCCTGTGGAGGACACATGAGTATTTTTCTGGTCAGCAATGATGACGGCATCGAAGCCGAGGGCATCCGGACGCTCGTTAAGGCGCTCGCGCCGCTCGGCAAGGTCTATGTGACCGCGCCGAAGGTCCAGCAGAGCGCGATGGGCATGGCGCTCTCCATGCGCCGGGAGATGCAGGCGGAGGAAGCGTCGCTCCCGGGCGCGGAGGCGGTCTGGGTAATCGACGGCAGGCCGGTCGACTGCGTCAAGTACGGGCTGTACCGGCTGGCGGAGCTGGAGCTCCGGCCGGACTTCGTCTTCAGCGGGATCAACATGGGCGCCAACCTCGGGTACGACGTGCACTACTCCGGCACCGTCGCGGCGGCGCGGGAAGGCGCGCTGAATGGCATCCGGTCGATCGCGCTGTCGGTCGAAGATCACGACGCGAGCCACTTCAAGTACATCTGCGGCATGATCCCGGAGATCCTGGAGCTGTCGCAGGAATTCGACCCGGAGACGGTGCTCAACGTCAACACGCCGAACCTGCCGGTCTGGCAGATCCGCGGCGTGAAGATGGCCCCGGCGGGTGGCCACAACTTCGATGTGGTGATGGAGCACGAAGAAGGACAGGAACACTCGCTGCGGTACCGGCCGGTGCGCCTCGGAAACGGCGCGCCGGGGACCGACATCGAGGCGGTGGAGCAGGGGTACGCGGTGATCACGCCGCTGACGCTCTCCCCGACCGACCGGAACGCGCTCCGGCAGATGAACCGGATCGAGGACGGCAAGACGCTCTGCGTGCTGGTGGATTATCAGGAAAAGCTCCTGCCGGCGATGCGGAAGTCTTCGGACCTCCTCGAAAATGCCGCCAAATTCGCGCGCTGCGCGGACCGGCTGGATCTGCCGGTCATTCTGACGCAGCAGTACACCCGCGGCCTCGGACCGACCGTGCCGGAGATCCGGCAGGCGATCCGGCACTACGACCGGGTCGAAAAGCTGTCGTTCAGCTGCTGGGACGCGCCGGGCTTTGAGGACAAGATCGCGTCTGCGGTCTCCCGCAAGGTCGTGATCGCCGGGATCGAATCCCACATCTGCGTCCTGCAGACCGCGCTGGACTTCCTGCGGCGGGGTTACGAGGTCACGGTGCTGAGGGACTGCTGCGCGTCCAGGAGGAAGGAAGACCACGAGGCGGCCATGGAGATGCTCTCGAAGGAAGGCTGTACGGTGACGACGTGGGAGGCGTTCGTCTACCGGCTGCTCGGTTCCTCCACACATACCGCTTTCAAGGCGATCTCCGCGATCGTCAAGGAATGATATCAAAAGGTTAATGGAAGTTTTAAGAGGTTAATTGTAAAGGAGTTTCAAATGAACAACAGCAAAAGATGGCTCTATCTGGGAACCGCGACGCTGATGCTGCTCTTCCTGGGTCTGATCTACGCGTGGTCCATCTTCCGGACGCCGTTCAGCGAAGTCTTTCCGACGTGGACGGTTTCTCAGATGTCGATGACATTCACCATCTCGATTCTCTGCTTCTGCTTCGGAGGATTCCTGGGCGGACAGCTTTCCAAGAAGTTTAACGTCAAGATCCGCTTCCTGATCACGGCGGTCATGCTCTTCGTCGGTTTCTTCGGCGTCTCGACGCTCAATCCGGAGAAGGCGGGCAGCAGCCTGATGATGCTCTACATCTTCTACGGGATCCTCGGCGGCGGCGGCGTCGGCCTGGGATACAACGCGGTCATCACGACGATCACCCGGTGGTTCCCGGACAAGGTGGGTCTGGCGTCCGGCATCATGCTGATGGGCTTCGGCCTCGGCGGGCTGGTGCTCGGCAGCATCGTCAACAAGATGATCGCCTCCAGCGGGATCTTCTCGACGTTCCGCATCCTGGCCATCGCGACGGCGATCGTCATGGTCCTCGGCGCGGTGATCGTCAAGGCGCCGGAAGCACCTGCCCCGAAGAAGGCGGCAGAGGGTGACGCGCCGGTCAACGACGAGGTCGAAAACATCACCTCCGGCGAGATGCTCCGCACTTCGAGATTCTGGCTGTTCTTCGTCTGGTGCATCATGCTGAACGCGGCGGGCCTCATGGTCATCAACAGCGCGGCGAACATTTCGGTCGCGTATGGCGGCTCCGCGATCCTCGGCATGATCGTCTCGCTGTTCAACGGCGGCGGGCGCATCATCGCGGGCAACAACTTCGACCGCAAGGGCAGACGCTTCGCGACGCTGTGCAACCTGCTCTTCATGGCGATCGCCGGCGTGATGCTGGTCCTCGGCGGCATGACGCACGCGCTGATCTTCATCATCATCGGCCTGATCTTCGTCGGCATGGCCTACGGCGGCTGCCCGACCCTGACGTCGGCGTACATCAACAAGGCATTTGGTCCGAAGAACTTCACGTCTAACTACAGCATCGCGAACTTCTCGCTGGCACCGGCGGCGATCATCGGACCGATGATCTCGGCGAAGCTGATCGAGGCGGCCGGCGGCGAGTACACCACGAACTTCTATGCAATCCTGGTGTTCACGGCGATCTCGTTCGTGCTCTGGATCCTCCTCAACGGCGCGAGCAAGCAGAGCAAGAACGAAGGCTACAAGTAAAAACAGCTTTGGCGCTGTAAACTTTCTGAACAACCAAAGAATCCGTATATCGCCGGGCCGGACGGCCGGGTCAATACGGATTCTTTTGTTGTGGAGAAAAACCTTGTTCGGGAGCCTATTTCCTGCACGACTTCATATAGAACGGCAGCGAGATCTCGAACTTCACGCCGTACCAGTGCGACGGGTCGTCGACCGTGTCCTTGATGCACTGCACGGTGTAGTCCGCGGCGACCTTCGCGGCCTCGAGGGCGCTCAGCCCGTTCAGATAGGCACCGACGTATGACGAAGAGAAGACGTCGCCGGTCCCGTGGCTGCTCCGGGACAGCTTCTCGTGCTCGTAGTACTGCGTGACGCCGCCCTCGCGGATCATGATGCCGGTCGTCTCCGGGCGGAAGCTCACGCCGGTCAGCACCACGGTCCGGACCTTGCCCTGCGTCAGCGCCTCTAGGAGCGCTTCGATCCAGGCGCGGTCGTAGGTTTCCCGATAAGGGATGCCGGTCAGC
>CAYLSR010000001.1:0-46884 GCA_964385855.1 uncultured Mogibacterium sp. | reverse complement strand
TTCTCATAGGCCAAACATCTCCTTCACGATGTGATCGCTCATCTTGACCGCGCCAACCAGTACGAGCATGTTGAAGACAAGCTCCCCGACGTACTTCCAGACCATCACGACCGGTGCCGCGTCCGCGTCCACAACCGGCGGGCTCGACGCGAACCCGGTGAAGATCACACAGGCGATCACGATGATCGCGCCTTCGAGGCACACCGCTGCGTAGCCTTTCAGGAAACTGATCCCGATGCTCTGCGTCGGCTGACCAGCGAAGGCCGCGAGCGGGATCGGCGCCAGCGCGGTGTACATATACAGTTTGAAAAACCGGCCATACACGGTCAGGATGATGATAAACGAAAGCGCCGTGATAAACAGGCTCCCGATCAGCGTCACCGCCCACAGTGGGACGCTCTCAAAGAAGCCGCAGTTTTCGATCGCTGCAGCCATGGACCCCGGAAGCGTCGCCTTGTTCGCTTCGGAGATCCCAGACGACCGCAGGATCGTGCTGACGACGCCCTGCCCGATGGTGAAAAGTGCCAACATGAGCTCAAGGCCATGCGTCACGACTCCTTTGGCGATGGCAAACCGGATGAACAGCTTCAGCGCGTGCTCCGGACGCTTGACATCCGACAGGCTGGCGCACGTCCTGACGACACCCATCAGGAAAAACAAAACGAGCAGCGCAAGCCCGATCGCCTGTACTGCTCCGTTGATCCTGAGAATGACGTTCCAGATGCCGCCGCCCTTGAACGCCTGCGGGGACATGGTGAGAATCTGCCAAACTTCCGCCATCTTGTTGTTCCAGGTGTTCAGGGCGTTTTCGAGGTTCTGGATGACCCAGTTGGAATCGGTCATGGTGGGGCTCCTTTCGTGTTCAGGTGGTGCATGTGGTTCCTCCTTTCTGGGTTCTGAACATAGAAAAGGTCGCCGGGCGAGGCCGGCGGCCGGATGTAAAAATTGTTTCCTTTCGCAACAAAACAAGACGGACTGTCACATATTGTGAATAAGTCCGTCTTGCTCTCCCAAGGAAAGATATTCATGAAGAAGCTATCTTTTTTTCTTCTCACGGAGGAGATTCATTTCTTCTGATAAGCGTTTCAGCACATCCCCGATCAACCAATTGTCCCCTGCCAGCATATAGAAATCTTCTTTCTCATCACTTTCAACGAAAGCGTCGATGCTCTCAGAGAATGCCGCATACAGCTTACCATTTTCATTAGCAATCCTTTTGACATTGCGGATGGCTTCCAGCACAGCCGGATGCTCCAATTGGTTCGGATAGCCAAGTGCCACAGATAAATCAACAGGACCGCCGCCGAGGATATCAATTCCTTCAATTTTCGCAATCCGCTCGATATCCGCAATAACTTCCGGCCCTTCCAGTCCCACAAAGACAACCGTCTCCTTGTTCATGCGCTCATAACATGTGAAATGGTCATCCAATCCATAATGATTCGCTCTGACAGCCGGGCAGGCGCCGCGGCTTCCGAGCGGTGCATACTTTGCAAATCGGACAGCATCCAACGCATCCTGATAGGAATGCACACCCGCAACCAATATTGCGCTGGCTCCCATATCCAATGCATGTTTGATCTTATCCTCATCAACCTCCGGTACGCGAACCATGGCGGCTGCTCCAAAATTCTCGCAGGCCCTTGTCATTGCAACTGCCTGCTGATAATCGATCAGACCATGTTCCATGTCAATGATCAGAAAGTCAAATCCCGAATATGCGAACATTTCCGTAAGTTCTACAGACGGAAGCTGCATAAATGTGCCGATAAACGGCTGACCGCTTTCGATCAAGGATCTCATTGTTTTTTTCATGTTCCAATTTCCCCCACTTTCTCAGTTCGCTAATACACCAGACATAAGCTGATCTGCGGAAAGATCGTCAGAAGGATCAGGCATACGATTTGCATCCCGATGAAGTAGAATACATCCGGTATTGCCTCTTCAATATCGATTCCCAGAATCCTGCATCCGGTATATAGTCCAACAGCCAAAGGCGGTGTAGTACCTCCGATAATAATCGTCATGACGAGGAGTACTCCGTAATGAATCGGGTCGTAACCGAGCTGCACCATAATCGGCAGCAGGATCGGCGTCGTCAGAAGCGTAATGACACCGGTATCCATGAATGTCCCGAGGAATACCAGCAGAAGCAATACCAGGAATACGATAATCGCCTTGCTGTCAGTTAATGAAAGCATCCATGCCGCTACTTTCCCCGGCAGGCCTTTGGTCGATACGATCCAACTGAACGGCGCGGCACACGCAATGATAAACAACAGGATGCCTGAAGTTGTAGTACATCTGCTGACCGATTTGAACAGTTCTTTCGGAGACATTTCCCGGTAGATCAGCATTGCCAGAACTGCAGAGTACACAACCGCAACAACCGCTGCTTCTGTCGCTGTTACGATACCTGAGAAGACGCCTCCCAGAACGAAGATCGGCATCAACAGAGGCGGAATCGCCGCAAGTGCGATTTTGACCTTCTCTTTGCCGGTATAGTCCTGAGACTCTTCCGTGCGCCAGCCATGCTTCTTTGCGACCATTCTGTTAAACAATATATAAATGGTGGCTAGAAGCAGACCCGGCAGAATTCCCGCGACGAACATCTTGCCGATCGAGGCCCCCGCAACGATGCAGTAGACAACCATAGGAACGCTTGGCGGTATCAGGATCCCGATACCACCGCTGCTGGCGATAAGCGAAGCAATGTAGCCCTTTGTATAGCCCTGTTTCTCCATCTCCGGGGCAATCAGCCCTCCTACGGCCGCTGTTGTTGCTGCCGCAGACCCGCAAACCGCGCCGAAGAACGCGCTGGTTGCAACAGCCACAGAACCGATCCCTCCGTTGCGTCGGCCCAGGAACATATTGGCGAACCGAAGTATTCTCGGGGTACAGCCATATGACATGATGTCTCCCGCCAGAATAAACAGAGGCAGTGCTAGCAGCGGGAATGACTGGATTCCTTCCGTAATCCGCTGTGCAATAACCGTAAGCGGAGGAAAACCATCCATCATTGCGACGATGATTGCGCTTCCGCTGATGCATGCGGCAATCGGAACGCCGGCAGCAAGAAGGACAAGCAATGCGATGAACAACGTCATGGTGTGACCTCCTTTCCATCCGCTCCCTTTCCTTTGTTGCTGCCCTTATATATGCATTCAATCAGGGCGAATACAGTGAACAGAACCATGAAAATGGAACAGACTGGCAGTGCCCCATATACGAGGGCCATCGGCAGGACGGTTGAAACACTGGTGCGCACCCACTGCGTTGATGCAAGCGCGAATCCATATATAGTTATGATGGTAGAAAATCCGATCATACACAGATGCGCCAGAACTTCAACTGTGATTCCCAGCTTCTTCGGAAGCGCTTTGACAACAAATCCCAATCTGGTGTTTTCCTGATTGGCGGTGGCTTTCGCAGCGCCGAGGAACGCAATCCATATCATAAGGTAAATGGATGTTTCTTCTGCCCAGAAGATGGATTTCCCGAAGAAATACCGATAGATAACCTGTGCAAAGCAAGATACAACAATCACTGCCATAGCTGCAAAACCGAGAATATCGACGATGGTGTTGAAGGCTTTCCTGGATTTTTCGAAAAAATGACCCATCGATTTCCTCCTTCTCAGGCAAACCGCCGCTTCTCATCAGGAAGCGAGATCAAGCAGCTTGGCTCCTTCTTCTCCGTAAGTCTCCTTGAAATTGTTCCATACAGGTTCAACTGCAGCACGGAATGCCTCGTGATCAATCTCATTGACTTCCATGCCCTCGGACTGAAGTTGCTCAACAAGCGTATTTTCATCGGAGATGATTGCGTTAACCTGCTGTTCCTGCGCGGCAGCCGCTGCTTCTTCGAGAATAGCCTTCAGTTCATCCGGATAATCATTCCAGCATTTTGTGCTGAAGATGAACGGAGACGGGTTATAGATGTGGCCGGAAAGGCTCAGATACTTCTGAACTTCATAGAACTGCTGGCTGTAGATAACGTTCAGCGGATTCTCCTGACCATCGACGGTTCCCTGCTGCAGTGCGGTAAAGAGCTCGTTAAAGTTAATCGATACCGCAGAAGCGCCAAGTGTGTCAAAGGTCAGCAGTCTCATGTCAACCGGCGCGCTGCGGAATTTGATTCCCTGCATGTCAGCCGGCTCCTTGATCGGACGAACATTGTTTGTGAAGTGCCGGAATCCATTGATCCAATAATTGACAAGGTGAACATCATACGGCTCCAGCGCGACTTCCGCCAGATAGGATCCGAACTCTCCGTTGTAAGCTGCAACAGCCTGCTCATAGTCATTAAAGAGGAACGGAACCTCTTCGACTGCGACGATTGGCGCCTGCTCGGAGAAGTAACTGATGCCGCCCATGACAGCCGCGTCCAGCGCACCACTCTGAATCTGGGTGATGACACTGTCTTCGCTGCCCAGTACGCTGTTTGCATAAATCTCTACCGTAACAGCGCCGCCTGTTTTCTCTTCAACGATGGATTTGAACGTCTCCAGTGCCTTATAGGTCGGATGCGTTTCAGCGGTTGATGTGCTCACACGAATGGTTCTCGCTTCAAATTCTGCTGCTGAACCTTCGTCTGAGCCTTCATTGCTGCCGCCGCCGGAGCATGCTGCAAGGCTCAGAACCATGAGCACGGTGATGATGAGTGCCAAGATTTTACTGCGTTTCATTTCGCCTTCTCCTTTCTCTTCTGTAACTGCCTTCCGATTATCCGGCCTGTTCCGGATAATCCCTTCATACAAAAGCGGGAAGAAACCAAACCTATGATAACTTTGTTCCCGCTATTCCTTGATTGTATTATAGAAGTGCTGAGACTTACGGAAAAGAAACCGATTCTGAATGGATTCCGCCTATCTTCCTGATTTCAAATAATGTTCATGGGTTTGGATATTTTTCACTTATTTTGTTCATTGTGCTTGAATGGGATTTTTTGCCTGTAATATAATTCAATTGACCGGCGAGAAATGAAATGAGGGTGTGTAAAATGCCTACAAGATTCCGCAAATTCCGCACGGTGCTGTGGCGCAACTTCCTATCTATACTCTGTGTTATTCTTGTGCTGCTGGTTTTGTTCCAGTTCATTCTTTCGTATGTCCAATATTCAAACTGGAAACAGCTATCTCGCACCTATAATGAGCAGACACTGAATCAGATCACTAATACGATGGATTCCATCATCTCGTCTGCAGATGATACCGTCTGGAATATGATGTTCAGTTCAACCATACTGAGGGCTGTAACAGATCCCATCAAACGATCCGATGAAGAACGTACGGATGAGCTCCTCACTCTCATTTGTGATATCGCGAATTCCAATCATTACATCAACAGTATCATGATTTATGTGAAAGACAATCACTGTGTCTACAGCTCCAATATGTGGGTCAAGTCATTAGATGACACGACTTGCGCGAATCTCTTTTCTGCCGAATCTGTCAATCCCATCGGCAACCAGGGCTTTGATCTTCTGACACAGGACGGCAATATCTATACCCGGGTTTCTTATCTGCCAGGGTATTCCGGCGGCGCAACGATTCTCGTAGAGCTGAACAAAGACCTGATTGCGCAAACCCTGAATCTGCTTGATAATCACATCGCAATCATAACCGCTGACGGCAAAATCCTGTTCCAGCTGCCTGCTTCTTTCAATCTGGAACTTTTGGATCAGATGTATCCGGAACTATATGAGGAATCCAGCATCCGGGAAACCGATGATGCGGTAATCCTCTACGCTCATTCCGCCAAGACATCTTTGGATTACTATTACTGTTATACGCCGATCACCTTCTCTATTTTTGGCATCTACAGCAGTGCCTGGCTGTTGCTGACGCTCGTGCTGCTCCTTCTGGTTGCAGGGTATGCGGCTTTCGCTGCCGCAAAAGTTATCTATCGTCCAATGCGGGATGTCGTCAACAAACTCGATGATCCGGTTCCTGTAAATGAGAACGAATGGACTGTTATTGGAAAACACATCTCCCGGAACACTGAATACCGGCGTGTACTGGAAGCAGTACCGGAGCCAATTCTGAACCATCTGCTTGCCGATCTTCTGAATGAAGAGACCATTCCGGAAGATGTTTTGCCGTACATTCTTTCCGCAACCGGCAGCTCCTATACCCGCACAGGGAATTTCTATCTGTTCGTTACTTCAGATCTCTCCACTGGTATTTTGGATCAGAACAAACTTCCGGAAATCTGCAGTGAATTAAACCGTCAGCAATACCCTGAAATGACTGCCTACTCGTTCCCTTACAGGTTTAACCTTCTGACGCTAATACAGGATCGCCATGAAACTGCCGAGCTGACCAAAACATTTCTCAGGCATTACCGCAATTTGATTGAAATCAATACTCAGGGTATGACTGGCCGGAATGTTGCAATCAGCCAGCTATTTCACGATCTTAGGGAACTCTCTTCCGCATTTCGGAACACTTACAGCGGAATGGTCAATTCTTCTATTGTCGACTACACAGAATACCAGAGAGGGATTTCCGCATCTGTCAGTGAATATGTATCTAAAATGTATGATATGAATAAAGATGCGGAAACCGCCGCTTTTCACCACCTGCTTCTGCAAATCGATTCCATGCCGCAAGACCTGAAAGCCTCCTGCTATCAGGAACTCCAGCGTGCGCTATGGGCGTCTGCTGCCTCGTATTCACTTATTGAATCTGATCCTTTGGAAAAAGAAACGGATCAGACTGAATCAGTGGAGCTTCTGCGGGAAAATGTTGTTGCCCTGCATGATAGAATTATCACCAGTCTCCACGACAAATTGCGCAGCCGGTCCTACCGTTATGTCCACAATGCAAGAAAATACATTCTTGAAAACTACGCGGATCCGAATCTCTCCATGTCAACAATCGCAGAGTACGTCGGTATCAATGACAGCTATCTTGGGCGATTGTTTAAGGAGACCTATGGAAAGAGTGTCAATCAGTTTCTCAATGAAACCCGCATCAACAATGCGCGTCAGGCGTTGGAGAATAAGAATGTGCTAATCAAAGATATTTATACGGAAGTTGGCTTCACCACGGTACAGAACTTCATGCGTGTATTCAAGCAGGTGACTGGTATGACGCCAAGTGAATACAGAGCGTTGAACGGGACAGAGCAAAAGAGCTGATAGCAATCGTCAAGAGAGACCCGGCTGACCCTCAAGTGGACGGCCGGGCCTCTCCTTCTATTACTCCGCACTACCCCACAATCATATTCAATATCTCCTTCGTAAACGTAATAATAATCCCTCCCGCCACCGTCAGAAACCCGTTCGCCCGCTGGCTCGGATCATGCGACTTCAGCGACAGACCCACCTGCATGATGCCAAACCCGAGCAGGATCATCCCGATCGCACGAATCAGGCTGAAGATGAAGTTGGACAGGTTATTGACCACCGCGACCGGATCTCCGTCCGCGTAGCAGGTACCCGCGCCGAGAGTGAACACACACACTGCCGCAGCGTACAGCAGCATGGCGCGCCGCCGGTTCGCAGGGCTGCCGGTAAGATTTGTTCGTTTGCTTTTCATTTTCATGCTAATTTGCCTCCTTCTTCGCATAGCTGCCTTAACTCAGGGAACACTCGCCTGCGCAAACTGCTTTTCAACATCCTCTTCGGACAGAATCTCGTAGGTTGTATCAATCTCTTCTGTCCGATAGCCGCTTGTATTGTCGGCTGAATCCGGATCAGGAGTAAGCGCGATCGTAAACACCACATCCTCCGCCTCCCCATGCTGATACGGTTCCGCCTTCCCGTCGGCGGTCAGATCAATTGCCGGATGCTTCAGGATGTCGTACTTCAGATCCTTCACAGGCCGCTCGCCCCGGACAAACAGAAGCGCATATCGGTTATCCAGCATCCGCACCTCATCCGGCGTCATAAGCTCCCGCCCCTGCAACTGATAGCTGGTCGAGTAGCTGCCGCCCTTTCCCGAACTTCGGTTATAGGTATTCATGTCGATCGTCGCTTTGCCGAGCAGTTCGGAAACATACTTATGCGTCGACTGCTCGTTCCCGCCGAGGTAGATGAACTCGTCGCAGTTACCTACGATTGATTCCCATTGCTTTTCGAAGAGTGCCTTGAGCTGTGCAAGGTTCTGCAGGATGATGCTGACCGACACGCCACGGGATCGCATGACCGAAAGGATCTTATCGAAGTCATCCGGGAGCGGAATGTTCGCGAACTCATCGAGGAGCAGCTGCACCGGTACCGGCAAACTGCCGCCGTACTTCTTGTCCGCCACCTCAAACAGCTGCTGAAAGAGCTGCGTATACAGGAGGCTCACTAGGAAGTTGAAAGAGGTGTCGTTATCTGGGATAATCGCGAACAGAGCCGTCTTCTCCTCCCCCATCCGCCACAGTTCCAGTTCATCGGTGACCGTGAGGCTGGCCACACTCTCCAGATTGAACTTCTCGAGCCGCGACGCCAGCGTGATCTGGATCGACTTCAGCGTCTTGGCCGCGCCGGAGTGATAGGCATCGTAATACTTCAACGCGATGTGTCCGGGATCGGTCTTGCGGAGATCGTAGAAGAGGTTGTCTAGTGCGCTCGGCATCTTGTCCTCCTCATCCACATCACCGGCTCTCAGCATCTCCATGACCATCGAGAAGTTCTGCTCATCTTCCGGCGCCTCGTACTTCAGGTAAAAGATCAGCGCAAGCAGGAGCATCTGCGCCGATGTGTCCCAGAAGGGATCCGAGCTCTTCGATCCCTTTGGCGTAGTCGCCTTGAAGAGATTGGTTACCAGCCGCTGGACGTCGTTATCATTCCGGAGATAGACGAACGGATTGTAGCAGTGACTCTTCTGCATCTCAATGAGGTCCAGAACGAGCACCCGGTACCCGCTGGCCTCGAGGAGCTTCCCCGTAGAAAGACACAGCTCGCCTTTCGGGTCGGTGATCACCAGGGAAAAAGCAGGCGCGCCGGGTTTCACCGTCCCGGCTGCCTGCATGACATTGGGCTTGACGTAGAATCTCGTCTTGCCCGCGCCGCTTCCTCCGATCACGAGGACGTTCAAGTTCCTGCGGTGCCTGTGCCCGTCGAAGCCGATTCCGACATGCCGCGTCAGGATCTTGTTCATGTGATCCGGCTTCTGCCGGTACTTTCGGTTCAATGCCGCGGCATCGCCCCACCGCGCGGATCCGTGTTCCTCGCCGCGCCGGTAGTTCTTCCCGCTGGAAAGCCAGATGCAGATCCCCATCGCATAGACAAACAGGCAAAAGAGAACCGTCCGTAAGCTGTGCCGGCACCACTCAACGTGAAGGGGATCCGCAAAGATCTCGCCTGTATGGGAAATCATCTCCAACAGGCTCTCCTCCCAGTACGGCGCCAGAAGCAGCGCGATCCAAATGACTGGAACCGCCCCGGCAAGGACGAAGATCACGGTTTCTTTCCGATTCCCGTTCACCTGCCCTCCTGACTCTGCTCCCGCTGCTTCTTCCGGTACTCCCGGCAAGGATAATCGATCGAAGAAGCCGCGCGCTTCGCATCGCTGAGATCACTGCGGATTTCCTGCGCAGTCTTGCCTTCGAATGACCGCATGATCCTCGGGAAGATCAACTGCGGCGGCTCAAGCCCGCACCGCTTCGTAAGAAGATACGCGGAAAGCTCCGCCATCGCGTGCGCCTCCTGTCCCGATCTACCGGACTCACCGGCGATCTCGATCAGGGAAAGCTCTCTGGCGAGCACGAAGACTTTGGATGCCTCCGGCAGGTTTTCCCGGAGCAGGATCGCACCGGACGTCTCATGATAGAAGCCTTCCGTGCCCTTCAGCAGATCATCCTTCAGCACAACCGGAACCGGAGATGTCGCAGTCATCTCCCGGAGAAACTTCCCGGGAGCAACCTGTCGGATTTCCCTTCCCTCAGCGTTCGTCTGGCTGATGTCGAAGAGTCGGACGACCTTCGACGCCCTCCCGGCGGAACCATCCTCCTTGGTGTACTCTTCACCCTGCAGAGCAAGGACCCCTTTCTCCCCCTTCTTCACGGAGATGTTCTGTTCCTTCCACTCATCGTATGTCCGGAGCATTTTCGCGTCCGGCCGCTGCTTCATCACAAGAAGCGCGTTTGAGACCGAGAGGCTCATCAGCCTGCTCTGCACATCCGCGTAGGCCTTCAGACCGATTGGCTGCGAGAGCGCCTCCATCGCCTCGTCCAGCATGCCAAAGACCTCTTCCCGCTCCTGCTGCTTCTGCTGCCGGTAACCGTCCTTACCAAAATCCCTGTTCTCTGTCATACTACCGTTCTTCCTTTCCCGGTGTCTTCGACACCGCTCTTCCGATTTCCTTAACTGTGTCGATCGCTTCTTTCGCGATGGACGACCTCTCTTTTGTGCGGTCCTTCTCCGTCCGGTAAGCGTTCAGCTTCATTCGGACGGACGGCCTATCCCTTTCCGATGTCAACCCACCGTACCGGCCTGCCTGCTTCGAGCCTGGCTCGGACAGAGGGCCGCATGCTGTCCTCGCCTCCCGGGGGTTTGATGGCTGCTCCTTCAGGAAAAACTCGTCCTTCTCCCGCTCCGTGTGTCCGGCAACCGTCGCGTGGCTGACCGTCGCGAGCTTAAACCGCTCGGTGATCCTCTGAATCTTGGACGCGTCATCCGCTCGCGCGATCACATCAATCGCGGCTTCGGGATCCGGATTATTCCGGTCCTTGAGCACGCAGTAGAGGACGCCGTAGCGCTTCGCTTCCTGCGAAAACTTCCGGAGATCGTTCTGCGTGATCGTGTAGATCTTGAGCTCCTTGCCGGACCGGAGCATGCTCGTGAGACGGGTTTTGCCCTTGGTCTTCTGTTCCTGTTTCAATACCGTATAGAGGAGAACAGCGAGTTTCTTCGCGCCTTCTCCTGAGATCTTCGCGGCGACTTCCATGCCTTCGAGGGACAGCCGGACGACCTGTTCGGCTGCGTCTCCGCCTGGGTTCATTGTCATCAACTCCTTTCATTTTGGGGATAAGAAAAGCACCGGCATTGGCGCCGATACTCATCGCTCATAAGAATATTTTCCTCTCAATTTTCCAGACACTGTCTGGAAAATTCTGTTCACATCCATTATTGATGATTGTATATACTTCTTGTCTTTTAGCGAGATACCGAATCTATGCACAGTGGTAAAACGTTTCGTTCACGATCAACAATCTCCAGATTCTCCCTGACATGCCCTGACCGCTCCTCAATCTGCTTCGCGACCTTGGCCTCATGCCGAAGATCCTTCAGTTCCGCGGTGAGTGTTTTGATCTCTTCTTTGGTCTTCATAATCTCGGCTTCAGGAAGGACGCGCTTCGCCTTTCTGCGAAGCTCTTCTCTCTGCGCGGTGATCTCCGCAATGCGCGCTTCTGCTTTTCCCATGAATGAAGAAAGATCCTCATCCGTGCTGATGTGATAGCGGGACAGGAGCTTCGCCTGCTCCGAGTACTGATCGCACTTCAGAAGATCTTCCTTCAGGACGATATGCAGTTTTGTTGGGCTCTGCCGGTACTTCGGGAGGTAGCCGAGCTCGTAGCAGTAACGGAGATACAGCTTCTCTAGCCCGGACCGCCCCATGATGCGGTCGATCCTGCGCCGGAGATTGTAATGGTTTGGGACGTGATATTGCTGGCGCAGCCTCTCCTGCCGGACACTTGCATCGTTCTCATAGACCCGCTGCTCGATCCGCTCCCTGCTGTATTCCTCACCCAGCTGATGGACGCGGATCGGCTTCGTCCAGCCGGGTGGCGTGACAGTCCAGTACTTCCTGTTGTGATTAAACTGGTAACGGTAACCGCGCAGCCGGAGTTCTGCTTTAAATTCCTCCATATTGACGCTGAGGCTGACCGCTTCGTCGATCGCCTGCCGCGCGACATTGTACCGCGTCGGCATGCCAGCTTTCTCCATGGTGTAGAGGTATTTGCTGACGCCCCTGCCCTTCGGTTCCTCCACGACAGACAACCCGTGCTCTCGGCAGATGCGGTCGGAAGTTTCTCTGATCTTCCGGTACATGTCTTTGGAGTCATAAAACTTCTTCCCGTCCCGGAACGACACACTGTTGATCACAATGTGGTTGTGGACATTATCTGTGTTCACATGCGTCGCGACGACACACTGAAACCGGTCACCCCAGAGCTCTTTCGCAAGCTGTACGCCGATTTTGTGTGCTTCATCCGGTGTTGCTTCATCGCCTTTGAAGCTCTGATAGGCGTGATAGGCGACATTACCGCCCAACTTACCAAAACGGATCTTGACCGTATCAAACTGGTCTCTGGCAAAGTCCACGCTGCAGTTGATCCCTGTGGTGTAGAAAAGCTGTTCGGTTTTGTCCTCGTTCGCAGCGTAAGCGATGACATCCGCAAGCGCCTGCAGTTCGGACTCCGAGAATTCCCTCAGCGTCTTCTCCGGGTCTGCCACATAGGAAAGCGCCGCGCCGGCATGGTTCCGGATGTTCCAGATCTTGGTCACTGCCATCACGCATCACTCCTCTTCGGGCGAAGAAACTCCTTCTCCAGAGCATTCTGCAGCATCCGCCACTTCTTCGCTTCTGTCATGATCGCGATCATGTTGACCGGACCGTCCGCCTTCATCGCGATCTCATCGACAGCATCCGCCATCTCGCGGATGATATCCATCGCCCGGTAAAACCGCTCATCCGGTTTTGCCGGCGGAATATATCCTGTAATCAGTTGTCTCATGAATTCCGACTCAGTCAAGCAGGCGGATTCTGCCTTCCTGCGGAGGTCGTCCGCTTCCTTCCGGTTGACCCAGAAGGCCTTTTTGATGGTTCTCTTCATTGCTCTTGTGTTGCTCCTTTCTCTCTTTTGATCACATGCGCCGGACTCCATCCGGCAGCCGGACACCGGGGGTTTGGGGGCTTGCCACCAAGTTTCCGAATCGTGGATCCGCAGGAGATACGATTCAGTGCTTGCTAAAGTTGGCGGGTGCTGCCAGGCTTGGGGAACCGGCTTTTTTGACACCTGTGCTGCTCCTCTCCTTATGGGTGCGGAAATGGCCGGGAGCTCCTGTGTGACACCTGCAGTTTTGGCCTGTGAAATGGCCGTTTGCACCTACATTACCCCTCCGATTCCGGCGGACAAAATCAACCGTTGCACCTCCGTTACTCCTCCGGTTTTGTCTCCGGAATCCGGCACTGTCACCTCACTTGCTCCTGCGTTGTTGGTGCCTGTTTTGGATCAAACTTCACCGCTCTGACGCCGGATCCGATCATGAAAAATTGCTCCGGAAGCCTGAACTTCTCTAGAAACTTTGCCTCGAGATCTGCCGGCAGTGACAGGAATTTCTCGCTTGCGATTGGCGCATAGCAGATAAAAAATGTCCCGGCAATGATGTCCTGCAGGTCTCCTTCCGGGCTGTAAATCGCGCGGTTCAGCGCGGATTTCTTCAGCTTACCCTCGTCATCGCAGACAATAGCGACATCTTGGATGCGGTCATCCGGCGTCTCGTCCTGCGCGCAGTCGAAAGGCATATATTCCTCGATGTTCCCTCCGACGGCCTCCTGCATGGACCGGAGATCTTCGCCGATCTCGGTGACTTCCGCATATTCGCCGGGGCGGCAGAGGACGACGCGGATTTTGTTGGTGTCTGGGTTTGTCATGATAATGCTCACTCCTTCCTGAAATTGATGCAATCAAAATGGTCAGGCGTGTGGCCTGACCGGGGATGTAGTGAACAGAATCAATGAACCGATATTGATTCATTATCTTCTTTCAAAAATGGTTAGTAGACAGCATGCTTCTGTACCCAAGACAAGAGCGCTTCGTAGTCCATAGAGCCGGATGCCACAGCAAGACCTACTTGCACGACTTCGTCATTAGTGCATTCCATACGAATGCCGTTGACTTCAAGGAAGGTCAGCATGACGTACATTCCAATCCGCTTGTTTCCGTCAACAAAAGCATGATTGGAGATCAGGGTGTAGCCGAGTCTGGCACCCTTCTCTTCCTTGGTTGGATAGAATTCCTGACCACCGAAGCCAGAGAAAGCATTTTCAAGGGCTGAGTCCAGAAGCGCCTCGTCGCGCACGCCAATACTCCCGCCGGTCTCCTCTGCTATCATCTTATGGAGAAGAAGCACCTTATCCTTTGAGAACTTAATCATTTCGCCAACTCCAGAAACGCGGGCTTAAACCGTTTCATGATTCGCTTAGCAACAATGTCAATCTTCTCATCATCCGTGAGCTCAAGATCAGGCTCCAGATCAAGGTTGACCAGTTTGTACTTAGGCCGATTGTTCTTGAATACAATGGCTTCTCCGTGCTCGTCCGCGATACGTGTCGCACGGCTGAAGTTCTTATTTGCATCAGTTACCGTGATGATCTGACGAGTATCCAATATCATAAGAGCCACCTCACAAAATTTCTATAGGCAGTATATCAAAGAAATAGGTGGTTTTCAACCGTATTTTTTTACCATATATCATTTTCTTCCCCAAACATGGGAAATGCCAGGCTGAAAGCCTGGCCCGAAATGATTATCATCAAAATGGCCAGACATGCGGCCTGATTGGAGATGTAAGGAGTGTTTGATTATTTGTTCTTCATATCAGCTCCTTCGGAAGCCTTCGTGAGATATCATATATTTCCTGCTTCATCTCATAGAAACCGATCACCGGCATGCCGCCGCCCATGTTCGTCCGCATAGCCTGCTCAAGTCCCGAGAAGCTCATCGCATAGAAGTCTGATACTTCCGGTCCTTTGAGTGTTGCACTATATGCGTCAATCGCGTCATGATACTGCGGTACCATCTTGAGCATTCCGGTGTTCATTTCCCACGCCGGTATTGGAGGAAGCTCTCTTACATCAATGTACGATGGTATGCTTCTGTTCGGGTCAGCAACCCAATTCCCGAATTCCTCCCGGAGAACCATCAGAATTCGGCCGAGCAGATTTTTGCCTTTCCACTGAAATGTATCAAGTGCCTGATCACCAAAAGCTAAGCCGATACCCCAGATCTTATCATATGGTGAGCACTCCGCAAGAACGGCATTACCGGTTGCCAGCAATTGCTTCAAGAGTCCGGGATTCTGTTCAAACTTGGCTCTGACACCGCGCTTCACAATGACAGGACTGATTCTGGTCCACAGCTTGTCGTCAAAGTTGCTGAACGGCGTTCTGCCAAGCTTCTTTGCTTCAGCAGGATCATTGGTTGCCATCACTTTGTCCGCAAGGTCAAACTGATGGAACGTCATAAGCTTATGGTACATCATGAACTGTTCGACGGAAGTAAAATGCTTTCCGGCATACTCAAATTCCGCTTTGTACCAGTTGCTCAAAAATCCGTAGTTTTCATATTCGTGCCAAAAGCCTATGAATCCGAGGCTTGGATATTTCTTGTCCTCTGTCTGATGCTTGACAGCATCATGATCGCCGAAATACTTATTAAACTCGTCATAATTATATGTCTTGTCAGGCTTGGTGAGCACTGCAAAGTCGATGCTTTTGAACAGATCATTCACTCCCGCACCGTCAAAGCTGAATTTCTTTATCACATTGAAGAAGATTTCTGCTACCACTACTGCATCGTTATTGAACGCTCCGCATCCGAAAGCGCCGAGGACAAGCCGCTTATAACCATGATAAGCAGCCGCAACCAGTATGCCTTCAATACGATGATACATCAGTTGTCTGTACGCTCCTTCATCTGAAGGTGGGCCGGATCGGAGTACTGGCGCAGCACAAGTAATGACAGAAACGACAGTTGTGTGATCCAGATACTCATAATCAGCGTCTTTGATGATTTCAACTTCAGGGACGACGATCAATGCATCTGATCCCATGTCTGTTTTATGCTTACGGTTATATTCGTAATAGCCAGCAGCGTTCTCGCCCTCGAGTGCAACCAACAGAGAGCTCTGTCTACATAGATCTTCCTCTTGTGCCTTTGCTCCATGGCGGACACCACCGCCGATATGTGTGCTGTTTGCAAGATTCAGGACAAGCACTTTATCCCCCGGATTATCTGCCGCAACTTTTCTCGCAAGCGAAAAAGAATCCGTGTTTACTACCGAATAACTGCATGTGCCACCTTGATAGGAGTGTTCGGGCCGCTTTTCCTTTCTAAGCTTTTCCACCTGCCACGGTTCATACACCTGTGCTGCCTTCATTCTGTCTTTGCTCAACGTCAGATTAACTCTTACAGAACCGCATATATAATACCCCTTTTCACAGATAGCAAGTGTGTCTGTAAGTACAGCTAGATTTTTGTTTCTCATATCAAATGACCCTCAATCTCTTGTTAGAATCCGTGTTACTGCTTTCTTCTATCATCCGTACTCTTTCTTAGCTTATCGATCTGTTTCTCTGCTGCAATCTCAAGCAACTCCATGTACTCATCGTAGTGCTCTCTCCATTCGTCACCGTAAATTGGTCTCAGAACCTCTTCTACCTTTTCTATCCTCATCATTTTACGTTTGTACTCATTCGCGAGTTTATCCAGTTCATCGGGATGAAGTGCACCGTACTCTTCTTCTTTCGGCAAAGGTTTCTCCGGTTGGTATTCTACACCAGCCTCCCGCCACGTGTCCCGGATCAGCTTGTCCGCAAACGCTTTCTCCCTGCTTCTCACAAGCGGGTCATCGTAAATCTCATCGACCTTCTTGTAATACTCGCGATGGATTTCTTCCGTTTTCTTCGTTGCTTTTCGGATGCTTGCCCGGTCGAGTTCAATGGTTAGCCAGACAAAGCCCGCGAAGAATAGTATTACGATTAAAAGCATGACCCTGCCTCCTGTACGGGAACGGTTATCCGCATTCTCTCAAAGCTCTGTACTTTTTTGAAAACAGCGTGTCCCCAAACGCCTTTTCGTTTGTTTATAGCTAGTGGGACATTTTTCGCTTCAAGCCGCCGGGGAGCTGCCCAACTCCCCTCAGAACGGGATATCATCATCCGTTGCCTGGAATGCATCCGGGAACCCAGGATCCTCTGTCTCCACCGGACCTCTGCCGATACCACCTCCACTGCTATCGTTGCCGCTACCGAGAAACTCCACCCGGTCCGCGATGACGTCCGTCGTATAGACCGTCTGGCCATCTCGGTTCTTATAGCTGCCCGTCTGGATCCTGCCCTGAACCGCCACCTGTCTGCCTTTCTTGAGATACCGGTTGACCGTCTCCGCCTGCCGGCCAAAGACGGTGACACGGATGAAATCCGCCTGCTTCTCCTGACCCTGCTGCGGCGGACGGTCAACCGCGATGGTGATGTGCGTCACCGCTGTATTGTTGTTCTGCGTGTAGCGGAGTTCCGGATCTCTGGCGAGTCTGCCGATTAATACTACATTGTTCATAAGCCACCTGCTTTCTTTTCCTTGATTTCACAGAATAATTAGTCACCCGTTAGATTCTTATCTTCCCAAATCGCTGCCTTACTGTGTTGATCAAAAGTCATTATCACAGGTAAAACAGTGATTTCCGTCAGTATCACCACTCCCACAGTAAGGACATTCTTCGTCTGTGTATTCAGAAGAACCTCCTCCCTCTATGAAACCGCCATAAACCACCGCGACGTTGACTGCAATGCCAACACCAATCGCGATCAAGCCACCGATTACACTGCCATTCTTGATCATAAGGATACCAATTATAATCCCTAAGATCACAGGCATAAGGAAGCTTGCAAATCCAATCATCAGTATGAATAATAGTATGCCGAGTATAAGCTTCATATAATTCTCTTTTGAGTGTTGATGATCGCTGTTCAATCGTTTGGTTTAGGGCGCCAGATAGTTGCTCCCCTGTATTTTCACCATATCACACCCCCAAGGGCCGCGCTACAGAATTCACCGACATATCCCTCGTCTGCGGCTTTTCCGCCCCAAATCACCTCATCCCGCGCAAGATCAACCCGAATTCAACGCGCAGAATGTCCATAGCTTGCAATTCATCTACTC
Organism: uncultured Mogibacterium sp.; assembly: GCA_964385855.1. Taxonomy (GTDB): domain Bacteria; phylum Bacillota; class Clostridia; order Peptostreptococcales; family Anaerovoracaceae; genus CAYLSR01. The sequence continues at coordinate 29,002 of CAYLSR010000001.1, read as the reverse complement.
GCCGACCACAACAATATCATCATACAGCACCCTGACCTTGCCATACTGCTCATCCTCATGCAGATGTCCACAATACCAGCGCTCGAACTCCACCGTGTCGTTCAGCTGCCATAGGAAGTTCGCAAGCTCGCTCAGCTGATAGCCTTTCTGGAGAAGAATGCTGGGCGGAGCCTCGTGCGTAATGATATAGTCGACCTTGTTTCCATGCACTTCGAGGTTCGACAGCGCCTCATCGTACTCGCCGACCGAAGGCTGTTCCTCCGGCCACCAGATGATATGGCTGTCTCTCTTCTCCGTTCCGGTTGCAGGGCCGCGGTCGATGCTACGCGCTCCGCCAAGCGTAAAGAACGTGCTCCCATCAATCTCATAGACCTGCCCGCGCATCAAATGAATGATGGAATCAGAGATCTTCTGCACCTTGCCGCCGTGCCATTCTGTGACCGGATAGGTCTTCAGCCGGTCAAAATTCTCGTGGTTTCCGTCGATCCAAAGCGTGGTGAACGGCTTCTCGTTCAGCCACTTGTACCAAAACAATTCTTCCGGAACCCAGTGCCGGTCATCGGGATTGGCCGGCACACTCAGTCCAGTCTCGAGGTAATTCCAGATCAAGCCGAAGTCTCCGCAAACGATCAGATAGTCGTCTTTGGTCAGATTATTCTGCTTCGGCCAGCGGCGGGTGCTCAGCTTGTGGATGTCGATCGGGATGTGTGTGTCACCGGTTATATAGATCATAGTTCTTTCCCTCTTTCGTTTTATTCAGTATAGCATGATAACCGCAGATAATCGTTATAATCTTTCCCCGCGGGCGGCGGCTCATTTATCGTTGTATAATTGCAGCGCAAATGCAACGATATCATTTCCGTTGCACGCCGCCCGGCAAAATCATTGTCCAAATGAAGCGACACTTTGGTCACTCCGGAATATCTCTTCAGTTCCTCTGCCAGTGCGACTGGCAGCTTACCCGGCCGCAAATTGCCCGCTGAAGCATACACACCTCCCAGCGAAACCATCGGATCCGAAAGCCAGTTCTCACCCCAGAGCTTCCGGATTGTCGCGAAAGACAGTAGGTCAATCGCGCTTTCAAACACATGGAGCGTGCTGCTCGGAACATCAATCCGGAAGGAATACCGCTTGTCGGAACCTGCCGCCTCGCCCAGAAGTCGCTCTCCGTTGGTGGACCGGAAAGCTGCGTACCGGGCTTCCCCGCGCTCATCATACCCGACAAAGACGCAGTTATGATTGGGCAGGGACTCATAGAGGAGCTTCGCTTTGATGCAGCCCTAAAGAATCTCCCGGTCGATCCCACGGCCGATCAGGTAGCGAAGGATCACATTATGCGTCGGGCTTTCGTCCGGAAGAAGTAGCTTTCTGGACGAAAAAGCGGTTTCATTGGACGAAAACTCCGGCACTTTCGAGACTCCCTGCCCGAGGATCAACGCAACCGCGTCAGTGAACAGGATTCCTTTGACCTTCACCAGATAATCGAGAGCGGACACGCCGCCAAAGCCCCGGCTCCACCAGAACCACTTCCCGTTGGAAATCCGGAGACTGTCGTGTGTGCGCGTGCAGTACTCGGTACCGGAGACCTGCACGAGTTCCTGCGGATCGTGCCGCTGCAGAAAAGCCAGCAGATCCGGCTCTCTGGCTTTTGCGATCTGCTCTTTGGTAAAGAAAGGCATGCGATCACCTGCCTTCTTCCCGGGAACCGCGACTGCGGTCATGCATTTTGCCAAGCTCGGATTCAATCTCCGTGATCATCTCATCGGCTGCGGAGCGGATGCGCTCGAGGGAATCCCGGAGCTCCTTCGTGTCCCGTCCAGATGCCCACGAAGCCAGATACGGGAAGGAATACTCCGAGGAATCCACGATCTTCAGCGCGGATCCAACGCAGAATGCCAGGCTCTCGGCCTCCGTTTCCCTGTGGTTTCGGTCGATCGGAACAGCCGGAGCCTTCGCCTCCCGGGAGTGATATCTGGCGTGACTGATCTCGTGGAGAAGCGTCTTGATCGTCTGTGCCTCGCTCATTCCGGACTTGATCGCGATGAACTTCTCCGCATCGTTGTAGTAGCCCTTGGCTCCGTTCTGGATGTCCTCGAAGCGGATCGGCACCGGGCTGATCCGGGTGAGCGCGCGAAAGATCTTCGGATAATCGTGGACATCCCCGGTGAGCTCGTCCACGCCGAGCGCCGGAAGCTCGCGACCCTCCGTCTGCGCGAGGTCAAACACCGTGACAACCCGAAAACCGTCCCGCTCCTCCGTCTTCGGCTCGCCGTTTTCGTCCCGCTCGTCGAGCTCGACCTTGTACTTGCAGGGAGCGAGGATCTTGATGCCCTTCTCGCCCTTGCGAACATGACGTCCATGGTCCTTCTCCCAGGCGCGGTAGCCGGCGACGAGGCTGGCGTCCGGGCGCTGCAAGGCGATGAGCAGGCAGTTGTTGACCGAGTAGCTGTGGAATTTGCTCATGCACCTGAGGTAATCCTTGTAGCGGTCGCTGTCGAAGACGGCCTGGACGCCGGCTTCGAGCTGGTCGGTGAGGGCCTGGATTCGCTCCTGATGGGATGGGCCGACGGGGTTCTTGCTATATTGGTTCTTCTTCATCGGTGGTACCCCTTTCGTTTTTTTGATAATAGAAAACCGCGGGGTGGCCCGCGGTGGTGTGAAACATCTCCAAAGAGATTCCTCTGCTGATTTTCTTGTAAGCGGTGGAAAAAGTTTTCCATCAATATTTATCTGTTTTCCCGCAGCAACATATCGGCCTTTACTAAATAGGCATATTGCAATGGCTGGGCCTTTCGCATTTTAGAAAGGACTTTCAGATCATCTTGTGTCAGCGGTTCGCTCGCATATTCCTCAAAACTATCAATATGTTCGTATGGTATCTCCGCCATCAGGCACGCCGCCATATAGATCAGGTTTGACGCCCGGTATGAAGCAATCTCGCCGGAAAAACGTTCAGTAAAAATATGTGTCCTAACACCCCGGATTCCCTCAACATATGCAGGATAGTCATCCTTCCCGGTCTTCCCTCGGGAACCTATCACAATAGCGGCGGATATTGTGTCTTCAAGGACATCTCTCGCCGTTATGTTCATTCCTCGATAACCAATTTCAGAAGAAACGACATCTTTATAAGTGGTCAATACATGAGCAAAATTCTCATATTCATTGATAAGCGTACTGATATCGTAAAACTATTTCACTACTTCAAGGTCTTTTTTCGCCCTAAGCGGAACTCCTGTCGTATAAGGAGCAAATGCTGTAAACTTGTCTCCAAGGATACAGTCAACAGATGGAACCTGCACCGTAAGGTTGGCACCTTCTGTCAGCAGCAGTTCATTGCTTATTTCCTTTTCTGAAATGGCTGCATAATGATTCTCTTCAAAAACAATATCCAGTAGAATGTAAAAATAATCCTTCCTGATCGGAGAAAAATAGGTGAACTTGAAGTGCCTTTTCTCTATATTGTTTTTACCGACACGCACCTGCTCCTCATAAGACACGAAAGGAAAGATTTCAGCCGCCTTCCTGATATAATGTTTCACATCCGTGCCGGGCTCAACAATGATGTCGATATCTGTTGACAATCGCATAAGTCGGGGAAGCAGAAGCATCAGACTGCTGCCGCCCTTAAAAATGAACTTCATGCCCGTCTGTGACAAAGCCTCAAGAAGACCAAGCGCATATAAAGCACGTTCTATAAGCTGCGGATCCTTATGACTATTGTTCTGCAATTCCCGAATATGCTCTTCTCCGTAGTTCTCTCTGATTATCATATTCCTAAATCCTCCTGCTTCAAGCCAGCCTCATTGGAAAGGAATCTACTGTATTTCTCAAAAGCGCCGCGCCGCCTTGCATATCTGAACATTGTGTTCATGTCTATAGCGTATCTGAGAAATGCAGTCTGATAGATTGCAGGATATTCCCCGGAATAAACAATCTTCCCCAGCAACTTGTCAACCGCAATATCAACAAGCATTTTTTCTAGTCTGGTATCCCAGAAAGCCGTCGTTCCTTTTGGGCTTTCCGTAGGAAGTTTTATTATAACCACCATATTTTCCGTCATATACCGGTATAGTTCATTCACGTCCGGCTTAAGCAAAATGGATCCCTGATGCTTTTCCCATAGTGTATTAAACACATCCTCTTCCAGTTCTCCCTCCACAGACACGAATACTATGTTATGAGCTATCTGATGGTTGACAAACTCATTCAGCTGTACCAACTCAAAAATGCGGAAATCCAGATACGGATGAGCGTCTGTAATTTCATCTGCCACTAATGTCGCAAAATCGGAATGCGGAAAACGATACGTCTTCCGGGAACCTGACACACTATATTTGTTGCGCCCGATCCGTGCAATCTCACCAGCAGCCAGCATTCTTGAAATCATATGATTCACCAGGCTATCTGATGTACGATAGCCGCATTCTTCCATTATTATCTGAAGGTCAGACCGATCAAACGGGCTTCGATCACATATCTTGTTCAGAATTACTTTTGTATCTACCATGCTGCTCCTCCTTTCCGGTATTTCGGCAGTATTTTTATTTACTGCCGATTCGCCCAATTATATTGTACTGTTTGCGGAAGCAAAAAGCAACGGATATTTCGGCAGTATTTTTATTTTACTGCCGATTTACCAAATTGATTACGAAGCATAATAAGAGCTCCCACCGCCGTAACTGGTAGTGAAGAGCTCCGATCTATCTTGCTTAGTTGTGCATATTAGAAAATCGCATGGTGTGTCCGCGGCGGTATCATCCTCCGGCTCGTTTTCTCTATTTCGGAGATATAACCCCAAACGACTCCGAAATGACTTTACCTGATTCATCATAACCGATCTTGATGAAGTTCACCGCGTGAGCTTCGTCAACGACTTTACCGTCTGCATCGAAGCAGACCACTTCTGTGCGGAGATGTACTAACCCCTCTACAAATATATCATAGAAGGGCTTCTTCTGGAATCGGGAATCATTCCCGCTCCCGCAAATAATCCCTGCTGCCTCGCAGTATCTCATTCATCATCCCATTCTCCCGGAAGCTGAATATCTCACCTGTCCCGCCGGCAACGATGATATGATCTCGACAGCGAATATCCAGAAGTTCTCCTGCTTCGGTCAGTCTGTCTGTAATATCAAAATCCTCCTCGCTAGGCCTTAGCTCACCGCTCGGATGGTTGTGAACACAAATGAATGATGCCGCGTTCGACAGAATGCTCGATTTCAGCACTTCACGCGGACTGACCAGAGAGGCGTTCAGCGTACCCATACTGCAGATATTCATATTGATGATCTGACCGTTTGTCTTGAGGTTCAGCACCGCGAAGACCTCGCGGTCGTAAGAAGCAAGCTCGTTCGCTACGGCCTTCAGCACATCCTGCGGTGTTCGGATTGGCGCTTCGCTGTACAGGGAAGGCTCCCGTACCATCCGGATGTTTACAACTTGGATTTCATTCAGCTCCGTGCTGATCCCTTTCATTGACCAGTATCACCTCCATCTCGAGGGAGTAGACCGTGCCTTCCGGAATCTGCCGGATGAGATTCCGAAGAATCTCACCGCTGCTGATCACAGTCGATTCCTGTCGCTTCATCGGTGTCCCTTCTCCTGTTTCCAACCTGTTTTTCCTCCTTCCCCGGATCCTCCCCATCACACAGCCACGCCAGCTCCCTGCGCTCCCGGATCGCGTCCTGCAGAGCCAGGATGCCGCCGAGCTCGTCGCCCAGCTCATTCTGGTAGGCGGTCCTCATGTCAATCGTGCTGACCTTCTTCGCTGTGTCGAACCCCTTCTCGCACAGGCGGTTCAGGGTCTTCAGCTTCGTTCTGTTCACTGCCATCTTCGTTCTCCTTTCTGTCTTTCAATACTTCCAGCATACAATAGCCGCAGAACGCGGCCTGCCTGTTCCGGTACCTGCAGTCTTCCGGACAGATTCTTGTCCATCGATACACTTTCGTCATGCGCCCCACCCCGGTTCCATCAACTCGATCCCGGAGGCGGTAAACCGGTACCAATTCGCATGATCGAACTTCTTTTTCTCCGGCTGATCGCTTCGGATTACATTGTGCTCCCGCAGAATCCGGAGCGCCCGCTCGATCTGGTGCCGCGTCAGTACCGGCCTGTGACAGCGGATCTGCCACATCGGGCAACGGACCCAGATGCCGTCCTCCCGGCATTCCACGATGTCATCTGTTTCAATCAGATGCCACAGATAATCCGCCACGATTGCGGCATTGATCCCACATTTACGGGCGAGCTCCGTGTTAAAACTGATCTTCATGTTCCTTTCCTCCTGTAAAATGAGGGAGGCGCCGCGCGGCGCCTCCCGGCTGTTACATATCCTTTGATGCTTCGTCAATATCCTTCTGCAGGTCGCTCCTGCGTCTGCGGAACACGAGAAGCGCAGCCGCGGACGCGAACAGAAGCATGCTGAAGAGAAGCAGGTTTTCATGGTCTCCGGTATCCGGGATAAACCGTTTTGGGACGATGCTCTTCGGAATCTCACCTTCCGGATAAGAAACCATCTGTTCCTCGTCGTTCAACTCTGCGTGGACGGCGATCTCGAGGTCATCCTGCTCGCAGTACTCGAAACAGACGATCTTCTTTCCTGCTACAACAGAACCCGGCACCTCGAAGGTGATCGTGACTGTTCCGTCCGCCTTCTCCGGTGTGAACGCCTGCGTAACGGTGAAGGACTCGTCCTGCTCATCCCGCAGGACATCCGCCTGCTCCTTGTCCATCAGGATCCCGGTCATGGTATACTCCCTGCCCGGAACGAGATTCCGGTAGGAAACCTTATCCTGAATGGTGACGGTGCTCTGCAGTCCGCCTTCATGGGTTCCGGTGCTCTTGTCCGTGGCCGTTGTCCCGATTTCCGGGTAGGTGACAGTCTGCCCCTCGTCATTCAGGTCTTCGTGAGCGAGAATGGTTACGCCGTTATGCTCCAGCGTCTCAAAGACGACGACAGCCCTGCCCTTCAGGGAATCCTTTTCGAACACAAACTCTATCTGGATCTCGCCGGCGGAAGCTTCCGCGGTGAATCCCAGCTCCGCGGTGATCTCCTGAGCGCCGGCCGTCACGGGCTCTCCGGTCTTGCGATCCATCAGCACGCCCTTCAGGGTGTACTGCTCTCCTTCGATCAGCCCGACATATGTGACGGTGTCGATGATCCTTTCGGACTGGCTGGATCCGATATGTTCCCCGGTCAGTTCGTCCTGTGCCTCTGTGCAGAGCTTCCGGTCCGCCTTGTCGTCGATCGTTCCGAGGCTGATCGCCCGGTTGTTTACCCGGATTGAGAACGTACGGCCCTTGATCAGCATCATCCCTTCATTCGCTTTGCAAGGGAGCTCATTCAGCGTATAGGTGTCGTACGGGAGCGCGCCGAGGTCATCGTCCGGATCAGCCGAATTACCTTCACGATCCGTACCAAACCAGACGCCGGCTTCCGGATTCAGCCTGCTGTCGTCGACGGTGCCGTCCTCGTCTAAAGCAGCGTCATTCGCGTTGGTGTCCTCGCTGTGCGGAAACCAGTCCGCAGAAGAATCGAACTGCCCGTTTTCATCGGTGATGATGATATGCCGTTCCCCGGTGGTGTTCGAAATGATCTCAAACGGGATGTTTGCAAGCGCCGTCATGTCCTGTTCATTACCCGGGTCGGAAAGGACTTTGATAAAACTCAGATCCCCGCGCTTCACCTGCTCCGGGAATTCCGGCGCGGCATAGGTGCCAATGGTTTCAGCAGTGCCATCCGGAGTTACTGCAACAACCATCTCCTCATCCGAGAGGAGATAGCCTTCCGGCGCCTTCGTTTCTGTGATCATATAGGTTCCGACCGGGAGGACGTATCTGCCGTCACTTCCGGTGTAAAGCTCATCCCCGGAGACAAAGCTTGCCGGATCCTGCAGGCTCACTTCGCCCTTCGCGTCGGTGCGGAAGACCCATGTCCTCAGCGGTTCTCCGGAAGCGCCTTTCCTTGTACCGTCGCTGTCATAGTATTTCACGGTAAACTCGGCGCCTTCGAAAGAAGCAGATCCCAGCGGTACCTGCGCACCGGTCTCCCGGTCGGTTTTCCGTAGAAGGATTTCAATAAAAGCGTTCTGCGGAGCATCGGTGACCGTGAAGGTCTGGATCTCGCTCTGCCCCTTGACACTGATCCGGATGATCGCCTCGTTCAGGGCATAGTTCTTCGGTGCGGTGAGCTCCTTCACGTAATACGTGCCGGAAGCCACGGATTCCTCGTTTGTTTCGCCATTTGCTGTCGTCGTAAAGGTCCGGATGCGTTCATTGTCCGCCCGGGCATCCGCCTCGGAAGCATAGAGGCCGTAAACCGCGCCGGAAAGATCCGCGTAGCACTGATTGTCCTTGCTGATGCCGGTGTTGGAAGATGTCTTCTGCAGCTTCATCGGCGATCCGGTCTTGAACTTGTAGATTGCCGCGCCATCCTGACTGTAGGCATCCGCGCCGACAAAAGAGAAGACCGCGTAGTCCTCCCCGATCGCAAGGCAAGCGACATAGACCGTCGCTGCCCCGTCACCGTCGGAAGCGACCGCGTCGTCAAGGTGCGAGCAGGAAGCCGCGAGGTAGTAGCTCTCATCGATCTCTTCGGAAGCGAAGCTGATCGCCAGATTCGGTTTGCCCGCGCCAGGATTTCCGGAGGAAACCAGATTGGTCTGGGAGCCCTGCACAGTCTTCGGGAACTGGAAGGCAAAGTTGGTGAAACCGCCGATGCCGTTTGAGTTGACGTTGCCGCCCTGTCCGGCACTCTGGGTGTTGCCGACTTGCCCGTTGTTCTTCTCTAGCTTTGCGGCGTACTGGCGCATCCAGTCGTAGATGGTCTTCTTCACGGATTCGCCGCCGTCACCTTCGACGTCGTTGGTGACGAGCATGTCCGCGGTCAGGGTATCGCTGGTCTCAAAAGCCTTGTTCTTGCCGAGGGTGTACGAGTTGATCGCCCAGATGCCGACGAGGTCCTGCGGCTCATAGCCGCCCTGGGAGTTGCCGACGACATACGGACCGTAGAGGTATTTGACCGAGTTCATCCAGCCCTTGAGGGCCATCAGCTTCTTGATTCGGCTTTCGTTGTAGCCGTCATCACCGGTGTTGCCCAGCGTGGATTTGCCGGAATACTGGATCTTCGCGCCGGTGTAGACGCCGCGCCAGCCGACAAAGAGCTGGTCAAGGTCGATATTGAGAGTCACATAATTCCCGTTTTCGTCCCGGAAATATGCCATCTGATCCGGCGTAACGGTTGTGTCCGCGTAAACCTCCGGGATCAGGTTCCCGAGCATCCTCGTCGCGATGGTCTTCGCCCTGGAATCCGTCACTACGTTGACGCTCGAGATCACCGCGGCGGAGGAGTAGATCACGAGGTTTCCGTTCTTCACGTCGTAAGCGTCCGTACCGATCGGAAGCATCATGCCGTTGAGCATGACCTGAATGTTCTTCTCGCTGTACTTCCCGATCGGGATCGTGACATTGCCGTCGAACATGTTTTCCACCGTGACGGACCTGTTCTCCGGGGTTTTGCCAGAGAGGATCTGCACCGGGATCCTCTTGCTGAAATCAGCGTTTCCTTCCCGGTCACTGTCCACGCCGCCCCTGAAGTAATAGTTCATCTGAACCGCGATTGGTGATCCGGTGATGAAGCCGTTCTCGTTGTCCGGGTCATCGACGGCGGACTTTGGGATATACAGGATGCTGTCCCGGTAAGCGTATCCGGAGATTGCCTCTCCGTTATTGTTGTTGTAGGTGAGCATGATATCGTAGCTGCCGAAGTCCCTGCTGTACAGGTTGACGTCCGGCATGGCGACGTAGTAGCTGCTCTCCGGGTCGATGTCGTAGACCGGGATCTCATAGGCCATGGAGGCGATGAAGTTCCGCTCGGTTACATCGAAATCACTCTGTCTCGCAGCGTTGTAGGTCGCAACCCCGCGGGCGATGGTGACCGGAGTGATCACGGATTCGAGGCGGATCGCGGTCATATCCACAAGCGACGGATCCCCGTGCTTCATGAAGTACAGGAGGCTGTAGGAGAGCTCGTCGGCCTGAGAGGCGCTGAACGGGCTTGGCTCAAGGACGGGAGCTTCCTCTTGTGGTTCTTTCGGAAGGTCCTCTGGAAGAGCCTCCGGAAGGATCTCGGTGCTTTCCTCTTCGGTTTCCGCGTCTTCTGTGGTTTCCGGGAGTTCGGGTTCGGACGCTTCGGATTCCTCAGTCTCAGCTGGTTCTCCCGGCGTCTCTTCCGATGTCTCTTCCTGCGGCTCTGCTTCTGCCCCGGCTTCGTCAGCCGTATCCTTGACAGCTTCTTCAGGTTCAGCTTCTTCCGGTTCGTCCGGAACAACTGCCGGAATCTCATCCGTATTCTCCTCCGGAACCGCTTCCTCGTCCCTGCTGATCGGGACGCTGCCATCCGGCTCAACCGCGAAGGCGGTCAGCGGCAGCGCGCCGGTAAGAATCATCAGCGATGCCAGAAGCAGTGCCGTAAACCTGCGTTTTCTGCGCTTATTCGTGTTAATCATTGTCGTTGTTCTCCTTTCAGATCATGAATGCCAGAACCAGAAACGGCAGCGTGAGAACCGCAACGCCTGCAGTCAGGATCCAAGCGATCCTTGAAGCCGCTTTCTCTGACAGAAATATCGAGATGCCGCGCTCTTCCAAAGAGCCGCGGATCTCCTCCGGTGTTTTATCGGTCATATGTGCTCCTTTCCCGTAATCCGGGCAAGCAAAAACGCCCGGAAGAATCCGGACGTTAACGACTTGCCATAGTATTACGATATCTCTGATATATTCTCTCTTCGGACAGTTACCGGCAGTACTCAGGTAGGGTTACAGGGGAGGATCGGGGAAACATGCTCCTCCGGATGCGGGTTTGCCCGAATTGGTAAGATTAATTCTGCAGATACTCCTACTGTAACCGGGCTACCTCGCATCGTCATCCCGGGAGCGCCGCCGGAACCGTTCGCGCTGATGTTCACGGTAAAACTTCAGCGCCTGATAAACATAGTCTTCCCGCAGGGTTGCCGGCAGATCCTCCGGGAACAGGCTGTTCAGCTTGGACGTCTTGATCACGATCCGGTCAATCTGATTTGGCTTGAGCTCGCCCATGATCGCCGCGATGGCTTCATTGGTCAGCTTGCCTTCCTCGTGCATCCTGCGCATGCGGATTGCCTGCGCGTGCGACGGGGTGCACTGCTCGATTTCGATCTGTTCGTTGATCGTTGTCTGGACATCCTTCGGGAAATATGAGAGCTCGACGGCGGGGCGGAGGGCGATCTCGCGGTTGTCGACGCGCTCCAGAAGCGCCGGGATGAGTTCGGTGAGGCGGATATATCGTGAAATAGTTCGACCACTTTCGCCAGTCAACTCTCCTAGTTCATCCCTCGACTTCTCATTATCATTATTGTGGACCACTGGTCCACATTTTTGAGCCGGCCGCCCCGGCAGCCTCTTCATCGCTTCCAGCCTCATCTTGTATGCAAACGCCTTCTCACTCGGCAGGATCTCCGTCCTCTGACAGTTGGAGTCGATCATGAAGATCACCGCCTCGTCACGGGACATCTCCACGATCTCACACCGGAGCGTCGGAATCCCCGCGAGCTCACAGGCTCTCAGCCGCCGGTGCCCGGAAAGCATCTCATATCTTCCGTCTTCCTTTTTCCGGATCACAGCAGGTGTAATGATCCCGTTTGCCCGGACGGACTCGATGAGATTCATCATGTCCTCATCGTCCTTCACCTTGTACGGATGATCCGGGAAGGGATCGATCTCCTCAAGCGGAATCTCATAGATCCGCTTCAGCTTTGCGTCCTCGCGCTCTTCCTGCGAGGAGAAGAGTTCATCGAGCGACGGCAGCTTGATCTCTTGTCTTGGTTCTTTCGGCACCCTGCATCACCTCCTGTGTCAGTGCCTCGTAGGCTTTGGCCGCTTTGGAATTACTGTCATAGGCATAAATGCTCTGGCCGGTCTTGGACGCCTCCGCAGCCTTCACGGCAACCGGAATGCTGGTTTCAAAAATCCGCATCGACATCCCGTAATTCATGCGGATTGTGTGGATGACATCTTTGGCGAGATTGGTTCTGCCATCCACGAGCGTCATGACGATCCCCTCGATCTTCAGCCGGCTGTTGGTGTGCGTCCGCACCATGTTAACGGTTCGCATCAGCTGCGTCATCCCCTTTGCCGGCAGATACTGCGCCTGCACAGGGATGATCACACTGTCCGCCGCAGTGAGCGCGTTGATTGTAATCATGCCGAGCGACGGCATACAGTCAATGAGAACATAATCATAATCCTTCTTCACTTCCCGGAGCAGGAGATCCATGATCTTCTCCCGGCTCATGGCGTTCACGAGGCGAGTCTCCATCGAGGAAAGATCAAGGTTGGACGGAATCAGATCGACGCCTTCCTCATGGCGGAGGATCGCGCCGCGAACATCCGGCATCCCATTCTCCGTCAGCAGATACATGAGGCTTCCCAGAGAATTCTCGAGACTGTTACCGTCCCAGCCAAGGGAGGCGGTCAGGTCGCTCTGTGGGTCTGCGTCAATGAGCAGCACCTTCTTTCCCTGCCGCGCAAGACCGACCCCGAGATTCAGCGTTGTGGTCGTCTTCCCGACGCCGCCCTTCTGGTTGCAGACCGCGATTGTTTTGCATTCATTCATCCCCGCCTCCTAACTGACAAGATAACCGGAGTCTGTATCGTCTTCCCAGATGTCCATCAGCCACCGGATCTCCTCGTCATAGAGGAAGCTGCACAGAAACCAGAGATGCGCATCCCTGAGATAGTTCTCACAGATGTTAAGCACATCGAGATCCTCTGCGGCATACTCATATCTGTCTGCAAGGAAGAATGCCTGCAGCATCTCCACGGCTTCCCTGCCGCGTTTTTCTTCCGCAAGCTGATTGAGCATCTTGAGCAGCGCGGTGATGCTTCTGTAATGCATTCCTTCCGCCATGTTGAGGAATCGCTTCGCGGCGAGTTCCGCGAAGAAACCGATGATGTCACAGATTTCTTCCTCTCTTTTGATTCCTTCAGTGATAACTTCCATTGTTTCCTTCGTTGTTGCCATGCCGGCTCCTTTCTCCCTTTCCGGGTAAAAAAAGTACCCCTGCCCGATGCAAGGGTATGTAGGCCGGCCCGGAGGCCGGAGGGAAAAAGGAATCTATGGCTCAGTCAACAAACCGCAGCAGAAGGTCATCGATGGCATCCGTATACCTGCCTTCTTCCTGCAGCTGGTTCTTGAGTTCGACAAGTGCATAGACGATAATTCGGATCTCGTCATAGGTGAATCTGTATTTCGGCTTGAACATGTCGGCACCTCCTCAGTTCTGTTCTTGTCTCTATTGTACAGGGGTGTGAAGAGCCGGCTCAAGGATGCGATTTCAGCTGATCCTCACGATGAAAACAAGGTCTTCCTCCTTCTCTCCGCAGCACATCGGATCCGCCGCATGGATGAGGAGACTGCAGAGATAACCGGTGCTGTTATAGTCGATATATGCAATGTGGCCATATTGCTTCCGCATCTCAGGATCCATCTCCGCGGCAGCTGCGGCACTCATTACCGAAACATCCCAGAGGCAGTCCGGATCATAATCATTCTTCGCGATATAGTCGAGTTCCTTCAGTGTGACATTTCCCCGGACCAGACCGCTGTCCGCTTTTGTTCTGATCTCAGTATATGGGATATACCAGGCGAGGGAGTGCCGGACGGTTTCGTCTTCCCTGCTTCCAGTGGTAAAGAACTCCTTCTGCTCCCCAATCAGCTTTTCCACCGGAACATCCCATGCACTGAATTCATCGATATTAATGAAACTCCTGCTTCTGATGAGAATCGGCTCCAGCCTGTATGCTCCGTCTCTTCTGACATACGGTCCGATTGCTTCGATCTTACCATCCTGCCTCAGGATGCCGGTGTAGAATTCGTAGTATGTGCTCATCGACAACCTCCTTGTGGTCATATCTGCCGGCTTGTATGAAAAAAACACATTCTGAAAATGGGGTGTACCGGAAGGCACGTGTTCCTGGCAGTTTTTCCCGCTGGTATCAAAAAAGCCCAAAAACGTTGAAACACTGCGATTTCTCGCAGTGTTCGGACAAATGATGTTTGGTGGAGCGTACGAGGATTGCCACCGGCCTTGAAATTTCAACGGTTTCAGCCATTTTTTGTGGTATTTGTCACAAGGCTGTCACAGAGATTCTCCGGTGATCGCAAATAGCCCTATCCATTTTCGCTCATTTTTTACTTCAACCGCGCCCTCACGGCCACGATCCTGTTGGTGTAATCCGTCCGGATCCGCGGGAGCTGCTTCCCGATATCACCGGATCCCATCGTATAGAAGAGCGGTTTCCCTGCGGAGTTGAAGCAGGCGAAGATCATCGTATGAGCTGCTTCATATCCGACGATGTCTCCCGGCTTCAGCCCTGCAGAGGCCGGAGCCTTCTTCGGATACGATACTACAGCAGTCTTCTTTATATCCGTTGATGCGGATCCGCGGTAATTGTTGATCTTCCCGTCTTTACAGTAGAACACATCGCCCTGCGGGAGGAAACCGGCCTCCTGAAGAGTCCAGGACACGAACGTCGCACAGTTCGTGTATCCTTTCGCCTTTGCCTCTGCATAGGTCGATCCGAGGTTCTTCCCCGTGTTGCTGTATCGGAAGCCTGCCGCTGTCATCTCTTTGCTCATGGCGGCAGCTTTTGATATAAGCTTACCCGGGTTGCTTGCAATGAATTTTCGAACAGCCTCAGATGTTGCCGGTCCCCAATATCCATCCTGATCCGCTCCTACCAGTCTCTGCACTCCTTTGATCGTCGCCGTGCCAAGGATCCCGTCTGCAGTCTCCCCGCAGCGCCTCTGCAGCTCCCGGATGCAGTTGGATCCGCCAGATCCATAGCCGCACAGATCCGCGACCGCGGGATAGAACTTCTGTGACTCCTTATGCTGGCCGGAGAGAACTCCATCCTGCACAGTCCCAGTCCATGCCTGCAGCGCCTTCAGATCTGTCTCGCTGAACCACTCTGTCCTGACCGTCGTTTCCTTCGGTGCAGTATCAGCCGCAGCGCTCTCTCCTGTGGACGCGTTCTTCCAGTATTCCACATAGCACTGGTTCATATCGACTCTTCCGGAGATCCCCGCGACAGATCCGGAGGAACTGTACTGCCACATCCCGAACCAGTCCGGATGCGAATGTGTGATCCTGTCGTTATACTGCGCGATCCACAGAGGCTCCGATCTGTAGGATGATGTATCGATGTAGTTGTTGAACCAGTTCAGATTCGCGTAGATCCCGGGCTTCCCGCCAAGCCTCTTCATCTCCGCCATGAAGACTTTGGCCACGGTCTTCGCATAGCCCTTCAGACTGCTCTCCTCGAGATCGATATACAGAGGCATATCCGGAGAGTAGGCCTTCGTCTGTTCATAAAGGTATTGTGCCTCTTTCTTCGCCTGCGTGGCCGTCCTTGCTCCGGAGTAGAAGTACGCTCCCCAATGGAGGCCAACCCTCCGGACCTCCTTCACATTTCTGGCGAAGGAGCTGTCGCTGTGGATCGTTCCGCCAGATCCGTATCCGACCCGGAGGATCGCTCCCTGCACTCCTGCCGCCTTGACCTTCGTCCAGCTGATGCTGGTGCCCTGCCAGTAACTCACATCTATGACCTTGTATGCCATGATCTCCTCCCTATACGTTGATATGCACGGCATTGCCCATGTTTGCCGTGCCGTAATAGCAATAGGACGCCCCGTATTTGTACGCAAGGCGCTTTACTCTCGCCCGCCCTGAGGAGGTGTCCGTCACACCCGGGATATAGATGTCTGCTGCTTTGCCGTAAAGATGCGGACTGTTCTTCACGGATCCGGCAAGGCTGTCGTTGAACCGCTGGCACCGGATGCCTGATGTGATAGTGATGGATCTGCCGGTGTCCTTCCGGATCGCCTCCAGGATGCCGACAAGCTCCATGCTGACCGCGTGGCCGTTATACCCATCGCACCACTTCCCACCGCACTCACAGCGGAACTCCGCCTTCCGGAAATGCGCGGAGAGCTGCTCGGATTGGTCCTTGTAAAGCAGTGCCTTCGTCTTCGGGCCGACCTTGATCGTCGCTGAGAGCCCGTTCCGCTTCTTGAAGGAGATGATCGCCTTCTTCGTCGCGTCGCCCGGATAGCCGTCTACGGTGATGCCGGCGCCGTGGAGGTTGAGCCTCTTCTGGATCCCTCTGGTGATCGACATAGCCTTTGCATCAGTGGCAGGTCCCCAGGATCCGTCCGCGGCGAGTCCCTTCGTATTGGCCTGGAAGTCCTTTACAGATCTGTATCCCATCATGTCAAGGAAATTCTTCTTACACGTACTGTTCACTCATCATCACCTCCCGCCCTGCTCAGCGCTTCATATGCTTCCGCGTCATCGATCATCTCCTGTGACGCCGGTACCGGCATATCCTCCGCCTTGTCATGCAGCTGGATCAGGATCATGTGGAGCTTCTCCGGGATCGGCAGTCCGAGCCGACCCGCGTTTTCCATGATACTGACTCCTTCATTTGACAGGTAAAAGAATATGACCGCAGTACGGAGGACCGCCCCGGTCCCGATCACATTGACATCCAGAAGGTTTGCGATGCCCACCAGCATCAGGATGCAGACCTTCTTTGCAATGCCCCGGAAGCCGACCTCAGAGGACAACCTGTGGTCCACTACTGCACACATGAAGCCAGTGATGTAGTCAATGATGATGAATGTGATCAGTGTGTACATGAGCCCGTCGACTCCTCCCAAGAATGCTCCGATCACTCCGCCGAACGCGGCGAATGTGAGCTGTATTGTTTTCCATGCTTTAACCATTCATATTTCCTCCTGTAAAAAAGGAGGCTGCCGGAGCAGCCTCTTTCAGATCTGTTCCTGCTATTCAGACACCGCAAGCCTTTCAACCAGCAGGAACGTGGATGTATTCTGCGCGAAGCATGTTCCTGCCTCGCTCATGGTCCTTGCTCCCAGCAGGAGCACATCTCCGGCCGCAAGCGAAGCGACCGTGGAGAGCTGAACGACGCAGTCATGTGACGCTGCCGCCGCCCGGTCTGTCTCGACCATGCCTCCGAGGACCTCTGTGGCTGTGCTCCAGGTTGTACCTTTCCGTGCATATACGCCGATCTGCGCGACTGCGGAGTTTTTCCGGACATAGGCGGATGCGGTGATCCGGTAGATCCCCGCCTTCTCGACCCTGATGCCTCCGGACTCAACGGCGAACCCTGATCCGGTCGATACCGCTCCGGATGCCGAGAGCGGGATATTCGTCGGAGTACCGGACGCGAGCGCGATCGTCTCCGTCGTTCCGCTCGCCTTGTATACGCAGCTGACCCTGTTCGCGATGAACTTAAGGATCGATGATAATGTGTTCATTTCCGCCTCCTATTCTTCTGTCCATCCGAGGGCTCTGTATACAGCCTTCGTCTCTTCCGTGATGAAGCAGTCCTCCAGGGAAGCCGTGACGACCTCCGCCAGCTGCTCGAACGTTACCGTGCCTCCGGCCAGATGGATCTCATACAGAGGCATGTCGACGATCGTCGCTCCGCTGTCGATGTCTCCGGAATTGACGGCCGGAGCGACCGGCGTGTTCGAAGCGTCGACCTCCGTGCCCTTCAGGAGCATCAGCTCCGCCGCCTCCACATTGCTCGAGCTGTCGATGGTGTACCGGATGACCACAAGGTCGATCCGGACATTCCCGCTTGCGCAGATATCGACCGCCAGTGTCTCCTGAGCGTTCACGATCATCCTGCCCTGCAGGCTGACCCAGCCGTCCGAGATCTGGAACTCATTGATCGACGGCATCTCTGCCGCCAGTTCAGATCCGAAAGGCAGGATATATGCATCCGTATCCTTGCCCAGGATGGCGCGCCATACCTGAGAGTCATCCTTCGCGGTGATATGCCGCTGGCCGGTGTATCCTGTTATGATCCGTGTTGCCATTCTAAAGCCTCACTTTCGTTTTGTACTCAAAGGACTCCGAAGAGTATTCCCCGTAATCCGTGTGCTTCCAAACGATCCCGGAGATCTCCGCCTCGATCTGCTCTCCGGTGATGTGATCTCTCGCCGAGATGATGTCTCCCAGCTCTATGTCGAGATCCGATATGCTGACCTCGATCTGCCGGTGCTGCCCGATCGCTTCCGCGAACTTTTTCCTCCCGTCCGCTTCGAGATCCTCTGAGGATCCATAATCGTAGATCTCCACCGGGAAGGCCGCCCCCTGCTCCGTGGTTGAGATGTTCCAGTCATCGTCCGCGTACAGGTTCAGGACCTCGCGGTCCTTCAGCTCGCCCCTGCCGAGGCAGATCATCCGCTTCGGCGTGTTCCCGTCTCTGGTGATCCGGAGGTGGATCTTGTCGTTATAGTCCTGGGAGACTTCGATCTGATCCGTCAGATTCGCTTTAGGCTCCACATAGACAAGGACATGACCCTCGTATCCGTCGTAGAGCTCATAGACCAGCCGAAGCCGAAGATCCGCGTCAGCCTTCTGGAAGATCGCGCTGATCCCTTCTCTTGTCCGGATATACCGGTCAAACTGCAGAGAGCCGATAGAATAGCCGCAGTCCTCGACAGTCATATACGGACGGATCGGGAGATCCCGGAGGATCTCAGATATGTTTCCGGAGACGATCCTGTAGTCCTCGCCCGCCGGCGGCTCGATATATTCCTGATCGAAGGTCCCACGCCATGTCTTCCCCGTATAAGTCACAGTCCCGTCTTCCAGATCGAAAACCGTTCCCGTGATTTCTCCTCCCCACTCGGTGCCTTCGACAAAGACCCGTGTCGAGATCTCGTTCTCAATGAAAAGGAGATCCTCTCTTTCCGGGATCTCCATCTTGATCTCAAAGTCGTTATTCGCCTCTGCAGTGGATCCGATCTCAAAGTCCGCCTCATAGTGTTTCAGGAAGCCCATGCCCGTCGGGATCCCATCTGCTGATTTGATATAAATCAGGTCCATGACGGCTCACTCCTTCTCTCAATGGTTTTGAAGTCGAACCGGATCTCACCGTAGGTTAGCTCTGTATGCTCGCCGAGCGACAGGAACGGGCTGTTTTCCTTGTCTCTATGGACGAAGGCCGAGGTCTTTTCCCCAGATGCCGACAGGATATTGATCGACTTCTCATTCGTGCTGGATATGATCTGCAGTCTTTCGGATGCGCTGATCGACACATTGACCCTGACTGGCCGGTTGTCCAGATAGATCACCGGGTTGTTGGCCGGTCCATAGATCGTGATCTCGTAGCCCGCTCCGGAGTTCGCTAGATCGATCGCACCGGAGTGCGATTCGCCAATATTGTAGCCGTAGTCATATCCGCGCCCAAGGATCCCGCCGGTGAACGTATAGTCTCTCCCGAGATCTGCCCCTGATTCAGATCCGCCTCCGCTCCGGCCGTTGAAGGTCCTGGTGCTCTCCCGGATCCACGTGCTGTTTACCGCGGTCGCTTCGAACGTGATCTGGTGATCCAGCGCTCCAAACCATTTATGCTTTGCT
This sequence comes from uncultured Mogibacterium sp., assembly GCA_964385855.1. GTDB lineage: Bacteria > Bacillota > Clostridia > Peptostreptococcales > Anaerovoracaceae > CAYLSR01. Next base: position 9,508 of record CAYLSR010000001.1, on the reverse strand, counting down.
TCGACGACATAACATTCAAGTTTCCAGCCTCGGATCATTAGATACCCCGGCTGTCCGGCGATGACATCCTCTGAGAAGATGCTGCAGAGAGCATCTCTGTCGGACAGGTCCTTGCTGGCGATCGAGACCACAAAGGAGTAGGAACCCTTCGCTCTCCGGAAGTTCCGGATGGATCCGAACAGACTGTCGTGTTCCCACTTCCAGTCCTTGAAATCCGCGTCTCCCGCGTAGAACGGATATTCGTTCAGCGTGAGCTTCAGGATCCCGTTCCTGTTGTAGTAATATACTCTGTCAAGACTCATTACTGCACCTCGCTGACCAATCTCGCGAACTCGCGTCTGTTCAGGCTGATCGTCTTGCCCTCTTCGAGCAGCAGAACGATCCTGTCGAGGATCCTGAGGAGAACTCCTGCCTGCTCCTGTGACAGGCCGCCCTGATCATATCTCCGGTCAAGCTCCGTCCACAGTCTGTCGAGCGGAAGGACCGCCTCCGGACCGGCTTCACCCGCTCCGATCAGCGTCGGATTGTTCAGGATACCGCCCTGCGCCATCCACGTAACATGAAACTTTGGCAGAGATCCTTTCCCGGCAATGCCCCAAGGTGCCTTGCCTCCGCTCAGTGAGATCTTTGGGATCTGCAGAGACAGGATCTTACCGATTCTGAACGGGAAAAACCTCTTGATCCCGCTGATCACATCAGTTACAGCAGTTTTCGCCGCATTCAGCCTTGATGTAATTCCGCTTTTGATCCCATTAAAGATCGAGAGCACTGCGTCTTTCACACCGGTAAAACCGCCTGTGAACTTCTCTTTGACATGATTCAATATATCATCTGCGCTCGTTTTGATTCCCTCTCCGGCCGCCTTGAATCCATTTTTGATGCCGTTAATGACCTGTTTTCCGAGGTTCATCCACTGGAATGCGGTAAATACATTCCAGATTGCCTGAATGATCTGCGGCAGATTCTGAATGATGACCGGAATTGCCTTGATCAGACCAAGTGCCAGATTCTTCATGATTCCAAGCGCCGTCTCGAAAATCTTCGGAGCATTATCATTCACAAGACCGGCAAAATTCGAAATGATCGTCGGCACTGTCTGCACAAATACAGGAATGTTCTGGATGATTCCGTCAGCAATCTTCCTGATAAACTCCAGTCCGACATTCACCATTTCGCCGGCTCTTCCCCTCAGCGTCTCACTGAATGACATCAGTCCATTGAGCAGTTGCGGGATCATACCCGGGAGTTTTGAAGCAATGGAGTCCATCAGGTTCCCAAGCTCCGCGAACAGACCCGGCTCCATGAGCGCAGAGATCGCTGACGGCAGCGATGTGAAGATTCTACCGATTGCCGGAATCAGATTACCGACAAGGAATGTAACGGCTGTATTTGTCAGATTCTTCATGGATGCATTCACATCCTGGCCGACCATAAGGTTCGCCATGAAGTCCTGTGCTGCTGCTTTCATTGCTCCAAAGGAGCCTGAAAAAGTGCCGACCGCCTCGTCGGCGAAGTTGCCCGCATACTGAGACGTCCGATCCATGAACATCTTCATCGCAAGCTCTGCCTTCTCCGCGTTAGAAGCCGTATTCCATTTGAAATTGATCCCCTTTTCCAAAGCGTAAGCTTCAAGCGTTGTAGCATTCATCGCGACACCAAGATTGTCCATCATGGTGAAGTTTCCTTTTGCCGCGGCGGAAATTGCATCCATCGCATCTGTCGTATCAATGCCCATTACAGACGCCACATCTGCAGCCCTCTGCATGGCACTGCTTGTCAGTTCAAGCGATCTGGCCTGCGACAATCCGGACCCCTGGAACAGTGAGCCCATTTTGTTGGCCGTAGCCATATAGTCAGAGGCAGACAGCCCCATGTTCATATATGCGGTCTTAGCCTGGTCCTGGATCGTTTTGCAGTAGTCTCCGAATACGGCCTCTGTGCCTCCAAGGTTCTGCTGCAGTTCCGCTCCGGCATTCAGAGACTTTCCAAGCGCCGCTCCAAGTCCCGCCGTAGCAAGCACGCCTTTGATCTTTCCGGCAATGCCTTTCCCGGCGTTTATCCCGGCAATACCGGCTTCATTGCCCAATGCCTTTCCGATAGCCCCGCCGATTCCATTAGCGGAAGGCACGATCTGGACATATGCCTTCCCAAGTTCTCCTGCCATAATCTACACCTCCGTGTCAGCTGAACCTGCTAAGCGCCCTCTCGAAATCCTCCGGAGATGCAAAGGATCTGATCGGGTTATACTTCTTTTTTCTTTCATCCGGTGCACCTGTGATCTTTGAGACCATTGATTCCGGAGTTTTGTCGTAGGCTCCCAGGAACAGGAGGACATCATTCAGTTTGTCGTAGACATACCCGATCAATGTCCCAATGTCATATATTGGTGTCCCGTTCAGCCTGCACTTGATCCGTGAGTTATTCCTCAAACCGGCAGATAAGGTCGCCACCGTCTGAACCGGCAGCGACCTGTAGTCGTAAATACCGTATGTTTCTGCCATGTCACATATCCAAGCGGACCGGTCAGCAGCCATCATGCCGGCGAGGATCAGGAGTTTTTTGTCTGTTCTCCCGCGACAGTCATGATCTCGGTGAACTCATCAATCGTTGCCTGGATCGGCACGCGCTTTCCATCTCCTCTGATATGCGCATAAAAAGCTTTCTTCTGCTCTTTCCCGAGGAGTCGCTCGATCAGCGCCGGGAATCTGACAGCGTCATCCTGCGCCTCTGCGAGCGCCTCAAGAAACTCCATGTCATCCGCAATGGATTCATCGAGTTCAAACTCAAATCCTGATTTTGTTTTTCCTCTCAGCATGATTTACCTCCTGATCAAGCTCTGATGATATATTCCTTATGCGAATCTCCATCGGATCCCGGGAACGCGGTGATCGTGACCCCATATCCGACAGCTTCACCGCTCGCGTAAGTGATCTCCTCGGTCTCGGTGATCTTACCTGCAGGAATGACGATGCGCTTCTTAGCACCTTCAGTCATGATCATGTCGATGACCCACACGCCGGTTTCCAGTTCGTCAGCATTCGCTCTGACGGTGATCCCCGTCGCAAGAGTTCCGCTGACATTATCGGAACCATAGATTCGTTTCAGAACATCCACATTCAGAGCCTCAATGAATGTCATGCCAAAGGTGTCAGTCTTGCCGGTCTGAAGCGTCAGAACAGTATTACCGCCCCAATCCTTGATCTCTTCGGACTCACGTTCATCTGAGTTCGTCACTCCGTCTTCACTGATATATCCCATATCAACAAAAGCTTCTGCAAGGGCTGCGGAAGCATCCGTCGGGATAGCAGTACCTGTCGGAGCCCAATGCACTGCGCCGCCGACCATCGGCTTGCCTGCAGTTACGTTTGTAGCAGTTGTAGCCATTTATGCTGCTCCTTTCTAGTAGTGTGTAATGGTGTACACAGCCTGATAGCGATACCGCTTCGTCTGTGCGTCTGTAAAGTTATAGTCCGTGTCGAGTGTGACCCGCGTCACCTCGGGAAGTGAGATGAGCCCGGTCATCACGCTCTTCACCACCTCGTTGAGTTCCATCGCCTCGAGCATGGAGTCGCCGTAAGACTGTACCGCGAAGGTCGAAGAGATAATGAAATTCGAACGGGAACTTCCAGTCTTCTCCAGGACCACACGTGTGTCTTCAGCGGCCTCATAGCCGACCGGAACATCAAGATTCTCCATGAGGTAATCCAGAATCGTTGTTTCAATCATTCCTTACCTCCTAGCCCTGCTCATAGAGTTCTACCTGAACCTTTTTGTTCCAGCTGAGCGGGATCAGATCCTCTATGCCCTCTGTCGGGATCGCGATGATCCTCCAGTCGTGGCCGAAGAATCTGACCTTCTTGCCTGCGGACCAGTCGTGCGCGTCGCCCTTCGGGATCGCCATCTGGTACGCGGCTCTGCGTCCGGTCAGATTGTAAGTCTCCAGGACCTCCGTGCTGGACATTGGAGCCACGAGGACGTTGTCGACCTCAACGGGAGTGAGCTCATAGACAGGATGATTCAGCCTGTCCCGGCCGGTCTCAGTGCGGTCATACAGCGTGACGGTTATTCCTCTGAGTCTGGCCATAAGTCGATCACCCCGATTCTTTGCCTTGTAAGTCCCAGCCTCGCCAGTTCACTCCTCTTGATGAACAAGCCTCCTCCCGGGACAAGGAAAGTCCCGGATGAGGAGTAGCCCAGAGCCGACTCGGACATCTGCGTCATCGGCTCTGAGTCTGTTGATGTCATGAGAGTCCTGGCGACAACATCCACTGTGACGGATTTCGCCACAGAAGCGAGGACCGGCTGAGCTTCGATCATCGCGTCGAGATCCTTCCCGACCTTGATCGCCTCCATTCGGAGCGAATCGCAGACGACCGGGATCAGCGCCTCTGCACGGGTGGCTTCATCCTGTGTCATTGACCGCCACAGGAGAGCCACATCTTCAGTTGTCGCGTAATTTGACATCAGGAGCCACCTCCTGACGTATTAAGCGTTATGATAGATGACCGAGGTCGCCTGGGTGATCTTGTAGCCAAACGCCTTCCTGCCCTGAACAGCAGAGCATCCGATATGCGCTCCGTCCGCCAGATCATAAACGCCGACCGGTACGGACCATGCCTCGACGAAGTGGCAGAAGTCGCCATTTCCGACCACGTAGTCGACCGTCTTCTGGCTGGCGCCGCTGCCGGTCGTCTGTCCGTTCAGATTGATAGCCTCATAGACCGGAACCCCCGCCAGCCTGCCGACGAGACCCGCTTCCAGCTCACCGACGTTCGCGACAGCCGCGACGAACTCGCTGGACTGGATCAGCTTCGCATAAGTGTCAGAAGTGACAGCCAGCCAGATCTTGCTCGGATCGACCTTCGCCTTCTTGACGGTCGTGATGTCATCAACGATCTTCTCGTAGACGTTCGCTTTTGTGAGCGCAGTAGTATCACTGGATGCGGTACCACCGGAGATCAGCGCAGCCGCAAGGACCTCGTCGACCTTGTTCGCCAGCGCGTAGCCGGCAGAGTCGAGTCTCTCGGCGATCATGCCGTCCGGAACCGCAGCGGCCATGAAGCCGTCGATCAGCTCGTTGACATAGTAGTCATTGTCGCAGATCATAGCCTGGTAGGTCGTGGTCGGATTGGTCAGCGTGCCGCCGGTCGCAGTTGTGTAAGCCCCTACGGTTGCTTCTGCTCTCACCGGGATCTTGACCGCGCCCGCAGCCGGATCTCCGTCATGCTTCTGGTTGAAAATGCCCGCGAATACGGAATTTGCTCTGAGCTTCGCGTCTACGATGCTCGAATAGACTTCTCTCTTGTTTGCATCCTGTGCCATTGTTTTTCCTCCTTACAATTTGATCTTAGGATTCATCTTCCTGAATGCGGCCACCACTCCGTCCTCTTCCGGAGGCGTCTCCGGATTTCTGAGCGGCGGCACCTTGCTTCCACCGACGAGACTCTTCAGCGACTCTGCGCTCTTGCGGATCGTCTCCTCATCCTCGCCCTGGAGGAAGCCGATTGCTTCATAGGAAAGTCCGAACTCTCTCGCGATCTTCGTTTTTACCGAGTCGGTCTCGTATTTCGCGATCTTTCCGTCCTTCTCCGTCAGCTGTGTCTCAAGCGCTGCCTTTGCGTCGGTCAGCGTCTTGATCTTACTGTTGAGGTCGTCTGTCTGCTTCGTCAGATCTTCCGGTGAGATCCAGCCTTCGAACTCCTTCCTTGCGGCGTCCTTCGCTCTGGCCACACGTTCTCCGACGATCGCGTCCAGCTGTTCCTGTGTTTCAATTACCTGAAATGCCATGTTTTACCTCCCTACTTTACCGTTGTAGTCACGTGATTTTGCTTATTAAAACAGCAGGCATGGCTGCCTGCTTCTTAATAACTGATTCGTTGCTTCCGTTTCTCCTTGCCCTCGGAGCATTGCCAGATCGCCAGGATCGCGGAGTCGAGGAGTCCGATTTCCATCTGATCGAACTGCGCCCGGTACCCGAATCCTCCATTGGACCCGATCGCCCGCTTCTCACAGTTCGTCGCGACCTGACGCAGGGACGGCTGTCCCATGTGGCAGATCTCCTGCCCATACAGGAGCTGCTCGAACTTGGCATTCGCAATGATGACTTCCTTGACAGTCGGCAGAATGACGTTCCTGATCCGGTTCTGCTCCAGCTCGGCCTTCAGGATGTTCTGCGCTCCGGAGCCGTCGATCACGACGACTTCCGGCGACATCGCGGTCAGGAGCCTCACGATCCAGTCGTTTCCGTTACGGACAGACTGACAGTCGATCGTCTCAAAGAAGATCCTGCCGTCTTCTGTCTTCGAGGCAACTGAGAGTGACGCGGAAGTCTTGCCGTATTTGATTCCGACATATAGCCGGTGTGAGATATCCGGAGGTCTCTCGCACTTCAGAGCGTCCCACTCTGAAATGGAGATCTCGGACTTGAGATTGTTCTTCGACCAGTAGCCGAGACGCTGGATGTTGAAGTCCAGTTCGTCAGACTTGTCCTCCGCCCGGATCTTCCTCTCGTTCAGCTGATATCCCATCGCCGGATTACATTCATACCACAGATCCACATCGTTGACATCAGCCATGTGTTCCGTGGACCATTCCGCCCAGCCGGTGTCTTCGGTCTTGCCGTTCAGGCAGTCCATCCGAAGCTTCGGGAAGATCGTACCGGAGGAGACCATCGTCGGCGGTGTCCCGCACAGGATCGTCTGCGGATTCATGCTGTCCGAAACGACATACTGCAGAGAACTCTGCTGGTCCTCCGTGTATTCCTGCGCTTCATCGATGATCAGCGTGTCGAAGCCTTCACCCAGACCGCCCTTCGCGGTCCTCGTCCGGAAGCTGACCGAGCCTCCTGTGTCAAGCAGTCTGATCCGCTCAAGGCCGAACTGTTTCGCATACGAATATGACTGTGTATAGACCTCATCCCTGCTGACGCGCTGGATCTCCTGATATCCCATATCCTTCAGGAGCGTCGCCAGACGCAGCGCCGCAGAGGATGATGTCGTCGTCCTGTGGGCCGTGTGCAGGACGCTCCGGCCGGCGAACAGATCATCCAGTTCGATGATCGTGATGATCTCGCCCTTGCCGTTCCGCCTCGGCACCTCGTAGCCGAATTTACTGTGGACGAACAGGTCGTCTTCATCTATCGCTCTTATGTCATAGATCAGTGCCTCCTGCCACGGTTGCGGATCCCTTCCGGTCCGCCGGTAGAGCTCGATGGCTCTTTCTCCAAGAGTTTCGGTGTACGGAATTACAACGGAGCTTGTAGGGGTCTGGCGTCCAAATCTTGGCTCTGCCATATCCCCTCCTGATCCCGCGTTTAAGGCACGCGTTGCCATTAAAAAAGCACTGCCGGGATGGTAGTGCTTTAATCGTCTGTATTATGCATGTTCACGCGAAAGGTGCACGCTATTTGTCAGGATATCCGGAGAGAAATCCTTCTGGAAAGAACTCCTGATTGACCCTGATGTATGGAGCCTCTTTGTCGTTGATCGTGATCGTGATGTCCAAATCACCCGTCTGCAACTGATAACCGCCGGCGATGACCTCTGCATTGTCGATCAGAGACTGCCCGCACTGTTTGAGCATCCAGACGGCCTTGTCATAAAATCTGTTTTTCTCCATTGTCATCTTCTCCCTCTGCAGAGATTTCTGCAACAAAACAGCGGGCACCAGCCCGCTGATAGCCATCGAACTGTCACAATCTGGTTGGTTCTCCCGATATCTCATCATCTGGTACTATTTCAAACAAATGAGCTGAAAATCCTCGAGCCATACGATCGTCATCTTCTTCGAAATGAAAACACCAAAACAAACCTCGGCCATCGTTTTTTGCGCGAAAAGCCTCATACTGTAATCCCTTTTGAAAAAAAGCAGATGGTTTATCTGCAATATATCTTACTCTTGTCACTTCCATCTGCTTTCCCATTCCTCAATATCGTAAAAGAAAACCTCGTCATCTCTTACTGCTGCATATGCATCAATTTGTCCTAAAACCCCTTTGCATTCAAACCAATGTATCTCTACATACGCCTCATAGCCATACTCATCCTTTGCTATATAGTATGCTTTTTCATGCTTCCACTCTTTCCATTCTCCTCCATAAGTCTCCAAAAGATAATCAATAATCTTGATTTTCTTTTTAGAACCTTTTCCTGCAAGAAGGTGGTCGCGCGGATATATTGGCCTTTCGCCAGGAACAAACTCGATCTTTTCTCCAGTAAATGGATTCTCAACATAGAGGTCGTCTATTGACCTGGCTCCAACGGATCTTCGCAGAGGAGTGCCATAGGTGACAGTTTCTGGCTTTGGCGGTTTTCTGATACGCCCCAGTTTTTTATTAATTATATCATTTTTGTTCCCGCTTTCAACAGCTTTCGCTATCTCCACTATTCTGGCTCGTCTGGCTTCTTTTTGGGTGGTGAATTCCATTTTCGACCAGACATCAGTATACACACCTTTCTCATTCCGGAACGTGACCATGCATTTGCAGTTATCATGTCTCCGGTAGATATCCCTAGGTGCGGAATCATAATCATAGATACCTGCAAGGTTTGCACACCATTCACAGCACTTTGCGACCTGCCTGCGGATGATGAACGTTTTTACTCCGGCTTTACTCCGGAATCTGACATTCGCTTCTACGTAATCATCATACATGGCATGCATCAGGTTACGCGCCGGCTCGCCGAGGAACCTGTTGATCAGCTCGTTAGTCTTCCCCATCTTCGTCTCCCAGCGCTTCAATTTCATTGACGAGCTTATTGATCAGCGCATGTACTCTCTCTTCTGGGAAGCCTGCCTCAATCGGCTTCAGGTTGATCCCCAACTTCCGATCCTCGACCATCTGAACAGCGGCAGCCGCCTCATTGATCAGCTTGTGAGCCTCGATAAAGATCGGTTTGATCGTTCGATCGGCAATATTCCAGTACAATCTCCCATCCGGAAGATTCTCCTCCTTAAGAACGCTGGTCATGGCTGCAGAGGCGCATTCGCCGACACGCCTGGCGTAATTCGAAACGTCCTCTGCAGAGGCCTTCTCATCCTCCAGTTTCTTTCGAAATGTTCGGATGAATGGATCCACCGACATTCTCGTCTCGAACTCATTCTTAATTTTCTTGTACAGTTCCGGTGCGACGTCGCTCATATCAGATACCAGTCAAATCTTTCAGTTTGTCGTCAGTGAAGTAGTCCGGGAAGGACTGCTGCAGCTTTATGGCTGCATCGCCAATGCCGGAGAGCGCAGCCGCATCCGGTTCGAAGATTGGCTCCCACTTCGGCGTGGTCATGTAGACTACCCTCCGCTGGTAGGCAAAATCATCCCGGAGGCATGCCGCCAGATATCCGGCATTCAGGAATCCGGAGCCGAAGGAGCGCTGCGCGGCTCTCGCTCGAAGCCTCATGTTCTCGTGCGCCGCCTTGATCGCGTCAGAACTTGCCGGATTTCCGGAAGCAAAGCCGAGATCCTCGAGCGTCAGTCCGGTCTCACCCGCGAAGAGCGACGCGAACATCTTCA